>CAMLNH010000047.1 GCA_946481355.1 uncultured Curvibacter sp. | reverse complement strand
GCTGGGGGGATAGGGGGGGATTACAAAGCAAAAGCGCCGCAGGCAAAACCATCTCCCCCAAAGAAGTGTTCCACGTGAAACAAAAACAGGGCAAACCAGCAGTTCCAACCAGCCGGAACGCCAGAAATCCTGCCGTACACTGCACCCTTCCGTTTCCGAAGAAATCCCCATGTTTGGCGTTGCCGATTACGGTGCCTTCGTCGTCACCATCATCATCTTTTTGCTGATCCCGGGCCCCGGCAATCTGGCGCTGATCACCTCCACCAGCAAGGGCGGGGTGCGCGGCGGGCTGGCTGCCACCCTGGGGGTGATCCTGGGGGATCAGGTCCTGATGTGGGCGGCGGTGGCCGGTGTGGCCGCGCTGCTGATCGCCTACCCGACGGCCTTCAATCTGCTGCAGTGGGGCGGGGCGGCCTACCTGGCCTGGCTGGGGTTCAAGATGCTGCTGGCCAAGCCCGGTCAGGCGCCCGTGCTCAACATCCAGGCCGGCCACTATCTGAAGCAGGCCATGGTCATCACCCTGCTCAACCCCAAGGCCATCATGTTCTACTTGGCCTTCTTTCCGCTCTTCGTGGACCCGGCCACGCACCAGGGGCTGTGGACCTTCGGCTTCATGGCCGTGACCATCGCTTTCCTCACCTTTCTCTACGGCTTGGGGCTCACCCTGCTCACGCACCATCTGGCCGGGCACCTGCGCGCCAACCCGCTGGTCGGCCGTGTGCTGGAGAAAATCGCCGGCCTCTGCCTGATCGGCTTCGGCTTGCGTCTTGCTTTCACCCGTTGATCTCAGCAATATAAAAAGGGAAGACCTGATGGCGAAAATTTTCTGCGTGGCCAACCAGAAGGGTGGCGTGGGCAAGACGACAACGACCGTCAACCTCGCGGCAGGTCTGGCCAAGGTGGGGCAGCGGGTGCTGATGGTGGACCTCGATCCCCAGGGCAATGCCACCATGGGTTCGGGCGTGGACAAGCGCCAGCTGCAGTACACGCTTTACGACGTGCTGCTCGAATCGGCCACCATCGCCGAGGCGCGCGTGAAAAGCGAGAAGCTGATCGAAGGCGGCTGCAGCTACGACATCCTGGGCGCCAACCGCGAACTGGCGGGCGCGGAAGTGGAGCTGGTTGATGTGGAGCGGCGCGAGAAGCGCCTCAAGCAGGCGCTGGCTAAGGTCGACGCCGAGTACGACTTCGTGCTCATCGACTGCCCGCCCAGCCTGTCCATGCTCACGCTCAACGGCCTGTGCAGCGCGCATGGCGTCATCGTGCCCATGCAGTGCGAATACTTCGCGCTCGAAGGGCTCACGGATCTGGTCAACACCATCAAGCAGGTGCACGCCAACCTCAACCCCGATCTGGAAATCATCGGTCTGCTGCGTGTGATGTTCGATCCGCGTGTCACCCTGCAAGCGCAAGTGAGCGACCAGCTCAAGGCGCACTTCGGCGACAAGGTGTTCGACGCCGTGATCCCGCGCAATGTGCGCCTGGCCGAAGCACCGAGCTACGGCCTGCCCGGCGTGGTTTTCGACCCCGCCTCCAAGGGCGCACAGGCCTTTGTCTCTTTTGCCGAAGAGATGGTGGCACGCCTCCAGAAGATGAAGTGAGCAAGCGGAGTGCTCTTAAAAAGATAGCATGCAAGCGAGCAACGTCCTGATCCTTCCGGGCTGGCACGACTCTGGCACCGGCCACTGGCAGAGCCTCTGGGAAGCTGCGCACGGCTACACGCGCGTGCAGCAGCACGACTGGGAGCGCCCGCTGCGCGGCGACTGGCAGATCCAGCTCGAAGAAGCCGTGCTGGGCTGCACCGAGCCGGCGGTGCTCGTGGCCCACAGCCTGGGCGTGATCCTGGTCGCGGCCTGGGCCGTGCACACGCGCAATGCGCACCGCGTCAAGGGCGCACTGCTGGTGGCGCCGGGTGACGTGGCGCGTGACGAGGTGCGATCCATCCTGCCGAGCTGGTGGCCCATCGAACGTCAGCGCCTGCCGTTCCCCGGCATCCTCGTCGCCAGCCGCAACGACCCGCGCTGCAGCTACGAGATGGCCTCGGGGCTGGCGGCCGACTGGGGCGCCGAACTCGTGGACGCAGGCCCTGCCGGCCACCTCAACGCCGAATCGAAACTGGGCGACTGGCCTGCAGGCCATGCGCTGTTGCAGCGCCTCATGGCCCTGTGAACGAAAACTGAATTGAGAAAGTAAGAACCATGGTCACCAAGAAACCCAAGGGCCTCGGCCGCGGACTCGAAGCCCTGCTGGGTCCCAAGGTCGACGACACACGCGCCGAAGTGGCGGCGCTGAACGAGGCGCGTGAAGGCCAGGCCACCGGCAGCCTCAAGCTCGACGAGCTCGTGCCCGGCATGTACCAGCCTCGCACGCGCATGGACGAAGGCGCGCTCTACGAGCTGGCTGAATCCATCAAGGCCCAGGGCATCATGCAACCGATTTTGGTGCGCAAGCTGGCCGACGGCCCCAACGCCGGCAAGCACGAGATCATCGCCGGTGAGCGCCGCTTCCGTGCCGCCAAACTCGCGGGCCTGGACAGCGTGCCCGTGCTCGTGCGTGACGTGCCCAACGAGGCAGCCGCCGCCATGGCGCTGATCGAAAACATCCAGCGTGAAGACCTCAACCCGCTCGAAGAAGCCCAGGGCCTGCAACGTCTGATCCGCGAGTTTGGTTTGACGCATGAGCAGGCCGCGCAAGCCGTGGGCCGCTCGCGCAGTGCAGCGTCCAACCTGCTGCGCCTGCTCAATCTGGCCGAGCCCGTGCAGACCCTGCTGATGGCCGGCGACATCGACATGGGTCACGCGCGCGCCCTGCTCGCACTCGACCGCGCCACGCAGATCACGGCCGCCAACCAGATCACCGCCAAGAAGATGTCGGTGCGCGAGGCCGAGAGCCTGGTCAAGAAACTCGGTGCCGAGTTCTCGCTCACGCCGCAAAAGCCCGGCAAGGAAAAGTCGCGCGACCTCAAGCGCGTGGAAGAAGAGCTGTCCGATCTGCTGACCGCCGAGGTGGAGGTTCGCGTGAAAAAACGCGTCAAGCGCCACGGCCGCGTCGAAGAGATGGGCGAGCTCAGCATCCAGTTCGGCTCACTCGACGAACTCAACGGACTGATCGACCGGCTGCGCCGCACCGGCGGCAACTGAGACCCACGCAGGCGCCATGAATCTTCTTTGGCGTCTGCCCTGGCCCCTGCCGGCCTTTCTGAGCTGGGGTCTGTGCTGGCTGGCCCTCTCACTGCTCTTGCGTGCAGGCCTCGGCACCACGGATGCCCTCGCGGCATCCACCCTGCTCGGTGTGTTCCTCAGCCTGCTGGGCGGCAGCTGGTGGCGCCGCCTCTTCATCGGTTTTGGTTTCCCGCTTTCTCTTTTGCTCGCCGGTGGCCTGTCCATTCCGGCCTGGGGCTGGCTCTTGCCGCTGGCCCTGCTTGCGCTGATCTACCCGCTCAACGCTTGGCGGGATGCGCCGCTGTTTCCCACGCCGGTTAATGCACTCAATGAACTGCCCAACGTCGCGCCGCTGGAGCCGGGCGCCAAGGTGTTGGACGCGGGCTGCGGCCTGGGCCACGGACTCGATGCGCTACGCCAGGCCTACCCGCTGGCCGAACTGCACGGCATCGAATGGAGCCGCCCCCTGCGCTGGCTCTGCGCGCGCCGTTGTCCCTGGGCCCAAGTGGAGCGGGGTGATATCTGGAAGGTCGACTGGTCGGGCTACGACATGGTCTATCTGTTCCAGCGACCTGAGAGCATGCCGCGTGCCATAGCGAAGGCGAGGGCTGAACTCAAGCCAGGAGCCTGGCTGGTGAGTCTGGAGTTTGAGGCGGTGGGGCTCATGCCGGTGGCCAAGTTGGAGGGGGCGCAGGGGAAGTCGGTGTGGGTGTATCGAATACCGTTGCTATGTGAATGAATAAACTGGACACTAGCCGCCGGGGAGGACGCCGAACATGAGGACAAAAGCCTTGTGAAGGCGAACTGCACATCAATCAATCGAAAGGTAGATCGTGCGTCAAAAAAGAAATCGTAGAAAAATCGGGCGGCTTTTCATCCTCGGCGCGGGAGCAACCTACAGCGCTACGATTCGCCGTCCAGAAACAGCCAAGACCGCACCACTCGACTCCGGGCTGAGCAAAAGGCTTTGCGAGCTTGATCCAGGAAAACCACTTTGGGTTGCACAGTCGAGAGACTTCATAAAAAGCTCATGGCAAGACGACGGTGAGTTTACGAAGATCGGGCTCGAGCAGGCAATCATCAGACAGCTCGGACATCTAGAGTTCATCAATGCGATTCATCCAAGACGCAGTACGGGGACGGTGGATGTATTTACTTGGCTGAGTCACGTTACGCACCTGATGTGCTACGCACTTCGTCACGCGAAGGAGAACTCTGCGCATGTGTATGCGGAGTTTTCCAAAAAGTTGCGTTTGGACTTGCCACAGGATGAACTAGCGGATCGTGTGGTTACGTTCAACTATGACGACTTACTTGATCAGCATCTTTTAAATAACCATTCTGCGCAAAAACTTTACTTTGATCGAATCAAAGAGTCCCCAGAGCAAGGGGACAAGCGGGCAGAAATAATTCCGTATCCGATGATGATCAAGCTGCATGGCTCAGTCAATTGGCGGTGCAAGGAAGAGGATTTCGAAAAAATAATTAAGGGAGACCCTGGGGGAGTTGGTCCAGCATGGCTTGACCCCGTATGGATTGCATCAGTAGGAACGCCGAAGCCAAACGAGGCGGTATACCCGCTGATGGTGCCACCGTTGCCCGTAAAGCCAATTACTAGCATCAGCCTTTTTCAGTATCTGTGGACCCTTGCCTATGAATATCTGCACGAGGCAGAGGAGATCGTAGTTTGTGGATACTCGTTGCCAGACACGGATCGCTTGGCTTGGTCGTTATTTGGAAATTTTGCGAATAGAAATTTAAAACGTGTCACGGTAATTGACCCCAGTCCGCAAGTGCTTGCGAAATGGCGGGCACTATTCAAGCGAAAATCGGTTGCCGTTGCTAGGTGGGAGTACTACGATGACTTTGCGGCATACGTTGGCGAAATGCGATGAATACAGGGGTTCCGTGGAAGGTGGCTGATCCATCGATCAGCAGATTTACCTAGGGACGCACCGACCATGTCCAGTGTGCGCCTAAGTGCAATAGTTACCGCTGCATTACTCGCCTTCGCCGGCAACTCCCTGCTCTGCCGTGCCGCTCTGCAGCACACCCCCGTCGACGCCGCCAGTTTCACCACCATCCGCCGGATCTCGGGCGCTGTGACGCTCAGTCTGCTGGTGCCGCTCTCCCGCCGTGGATGGCGCCTCTGGCTGGGTGAGCCGCTGACGCTGCGCCTGCTGCTGGCTTCCGCGGCCTTCCTGGGCTGCGTGGCGCTGGTGATCCGCCAGCAGCGCTGATTGACAGGGCGCGCGTCGTCCGCGATAAAGCAGGCAAAGTTGTTCAGGGAGAGGCTCGTGATCACACCGTCCTGGTCTGTTGTTGTCCTGTTCCTGGGGCTGGTCCTGCTGGCGGGGTGCGCCGGCCCGGGCCCGCAGCGGCCCGTGCCAGTGGCTACGGAGGCGCAGCTGGACAAGGAGCGGGCCCATCTGCAGCAGACCTTTTTCACCGATCCCTGCATGCGCAAGCTGCGCCAGTCCGCCCCCGAACTCAAGCCGGGTGCAGCGCAGCAGGGCGGCAAGACGCTCTACGCCGTGGAGTACCCGCCCAACAGCGCACTGCGTGACGGCCTGGCCTATCAGCTGCATGTGAAGGAGCAGGGGCGCATGGCCTATCTCTACATCAGTGACGGCACGGCCGGGTCTTACCGTATCCACGGGCCCTTGCCACTCTGGAACTGCCTGCAGGTGCAGATACCCTGAGCGGCGGGTCAACCCTGCCATCGTGTCAAGCACAACCCTGACGCGCGTGCAGGCTTGTCTGCGCGGCGGCGCATCGTCCACAATGCCCATCCATGATTCCCGCACCCATCCCCGCCAATGACGCCGAGCGCCTGGCCGCGCTGCGCCAGCTGCTGATCCTCGACACGCCGCCCGAGGAGCGCTTCGACCGCATCGTGGCCTTTGCCACGCAGGAGTTCGATCTGCCGCGCGGCACGATCACGCTGGTCGACGAAGACCGTCAGTGGTTCAAGGCGCGCGTGGGCGTTGAGCCTTGCGAGACCGATCGTGCCACGTCCTTCTGCGGGCATGCGATCAACAGCCATGAGGTGCTGGTGGTGGAGGATGCGCGCAAGGATCCGCGTTTTCACGACAACCCCTGGGTGCTGGCCGAGGACCCCATCGTCTTCTACGCCGGCGCGCCGCTGGTGCTGCCCTCGGGCCATGTGGCGGGCACGCTCTGCGTCTACGGCCCGCGGCCGCGCAGCTTTGATGCCATGGACCAGGCCATCCTGGGCACCTTGCGTGATCTCTGCGTGGAGGAGCTGCTGGCGCGCCAGCGCGGGGAGGCCGCCCGTGCTTGAGACCAGCCGCATCCTGCTCGTGGAGCCTGACTATCTCTTGCGCCGCACCGTGGTGGCGTCGGCGCGCGCGCTCTTCGCGGTGGAGATCGACGAGACCAGCCGCTACGAGAACGCGCAGACGCTGGTGCAGAACCACCGCTATAACGGCCTGCTCCTGGCGCTGGACGACGATGGCGACCAGGCCCTGACGCTGGTGCAGCAGCTGCGTGCCGGGGCCCTGCTGCCTGCGCACGACAGCCCGGTGGTGCTCATGGGCTACGACCCGGACCGTCGGCGTGCCGAGATCATCCAGGCGCTGGCGGTGCAGCGCTTCGTGCACAAGCCGGTCAAGGTGCGCCACATCCTTGAAGCGCTGGTGCAGATGGCGCCGCTGCGCGCAGCGCGCATGCAGACTGTCGCAGGCTGAGAATATCTGCACCGTTTGTTGCAAACGGGTGCCGCACACGCGGCCGCAGCTTCCTAGAATGAAACGGCCCGGTCCTGCGTGGCCGCCATCTGAAGAAGGAGCTTGCCATGACACATCGTCCCTCTGCTCTGTGTGCTGCCGCCCTGGCCTGCGTGCTGGCCTTGCCGGCCCAGGCGCAAACCCAGCCCATCATCGGTTACTGGCTCGACAGCAGTGGCCGCATCGTGCGCAACACCTGGGGCGAGTGCTGGCGCACCGGCTCGTGGACGCCGGCCTTGGCCATTCCCGAATGTGAGGGCGGCGCCAAGCCCGCTGCCGCAGCGCCCGCGCCGGCTCCGGCACCCGCACCTGTGGCGGCGCCCGCGGCTCCTGCGCCCATGCCTGCACCGGCCGCCGCGCCGGCACCCGCAGTGGCCCCGACACCGGCCCCGGCTCCGCAGCCGGTCTTCCGCACCGCCGTCACCGAGAAAACCGTCCGCCTCGAAGGCGCAAATTTCGCTACCGGCTCCAGCCGCCTGCTGCCCGGTGCGGGCGAGAAGCTCGACGAGGTGGTGAATGCAGCGCGTGAGGTGCCCGATCTGACCATGACGGTCACGGGCTACACCGACAGCACGGGCAATGCGCAGTCCAATGTGCGCCTGTCGCAGGCGCGCGCCGATGCGGTCAAGGCCTACCTGGTGGGCAAGGGCGTGGCCGCCGGCCGCATCACGACCGAAGGCAAAGGCGCAGCCGACCCGGTGGCCGACAACGGCACGGCCGCGGGACGGGCCCAGAACCGGCGCGTGGAGATCCGCTACGTGCTGAAGGAAGAGACGCGCGTGCGCGTCCAGTAAGCACAGGGCTGAACCAGCACAACGGGGCCTGCGGGCCCCGTTTGTCATGGGGCTGGCCAGACTTCCCTAGCAGTTGCCCTGCTGCCTGCACCAGCGGTCCAGCACCTCCTGGGCCGGGGCGGGGCGTCCGTGCAGATAGCCCTGCTGGATGACCTGGCCGCGGGCGTTGAGGAACTCGGCCTGCTCGGTGGTCTCCACGCCCTCGGCCACGACCTTGAGACGCAGGTGGCGCGCCACCGAGAGGATGGCTTCCACGAGGGCGGCGTCGCTCGGGTCGCTGGGGGCGTCCTGCACGAAGCTGCGGTCGATCTTGAGTTCGTGGATGGGCAGGCGCTTGAGGTAGGCCAGGGACGAGTAGCCGGTGCCGAAATCGTCGAGCGAGAACTTCACGCCCAGGCTGCTCAGGTGCGACATGGTCTGCACCACGTTTTCCATCTGGTCCATCACCGTGCCTTCGGTGATCTCGATGACCAGGTCGTCGGCCGAAGCGCCCTGGGCCTGCACGATGTCCTGCACCATGTGCACGAAGCCGGGCTGGTGGAACTGGCGCGGGCTGATGTTGACGGCGATGGGCAGGCGCAGGCCCTGCTGGCGCAGCTGGCCCAGGTGGCCGCACACGGCCTTGAGAACCCAGCGGCCCACTTCGGTGATGAGCTCGCTCTCTTCGGCAATCGGGATGAAGGTGCCGGGTGCCATGAGGCCGTGCTCAGGGTGCTGCCAGCGCACCAGCGCCTCCGCACCCACGACATGACCCTGGGCATTGACCTGGGGTTGCAGGTAGACGCGCAGTTCTTCGGCGGCCAGGCCGCGGCGCAGGTCGCGCTCGATCATGAAGCGGCGGCTGATGAGCTGCTCCATCGAGACGTCGAAGAAGGCGGTCTGGCGCGCGCCGCCATCCTTGGCGCGGTGCAGCGCGGTGTCGGCGCGGCGCAGCACCTCGCCGGGCGAGTCATCCTCGCTGAGCGGCAGCAGGGTGATGCCGATGCAGCAGCTCACCTTGAGCGCGTCGCTGCGCTCGAGCTGGAAGGGCGCGTCGAGCCGGTCGTGCAGCGCCTGGGCCAGACGCAGGCCCTGCGCGCTGGCGCCGGCGTTGTCGGTGTGGCCGGCGTGCAGCAGGATGGCGAACTCGTCCGCGCTCAGGTGGGCCAGGCGGTCGTCGGCATGCAGCAGGCTGGCCAGGCGCTCACCGACCTGCTTGAGCAGCTGGTCCCCGGCGGCGTGGCCCAGTGCGTCGTTCACGGTCTGGAAGCGGTCGAGGTTGAGCAGCAGCAGCACGCAGGTCTCGCCGGTACGGCCGTGGGCCTGCAGCGCGTCCTGTACCTCGACCAGCAGGCGGTGCCGGTTGGGCAGGCCGGTCAGCGGGTTGAACCAGGCCAGCTGGTGGGCCTTGTCCTCGGCATCCTTCTGCGCCGTCACGTCCAGCTGCACGGCCAGGTAGTGGGTGATCTGGCCCTGCTCGTCGCGCACCGGGGCCACGTTCATGCTCTGCACGTATTCGCGCCCGTTCTTGGCGCGGTTGATCATCTCGCCGTGCCAGGGCTGGCCCGCGCTCAACGTGAACCACATCGAGGCGTAGACCTCGGGCGGTGTGCGCTCCGAGCGCAGCAGGCGCGGGTTCTGGCCCAGCACCTCGGCGCGCGTGTAGCCGCTGCTGAGCTCGAAGGCGTGGTTCACATACTCGATGTGCGCGTCCAGGTCGGTGATGATGACACTGGCCGGGCTCTGCTCGATGGCCTGCGACAGCTGTGTGAGCTGGGCCTGGTCTTTCTTGCGCTTGCTGATGTCGCGCGTGACACCGAGCAGGCGGGTGGCCCGGCCCGTGGTTTCGTCGATCAGCAGGGTGCTGACGGACTCGATCGGGATGCGATGCCCGTCCTTGTGGAGGTTGATGCCCTCGCGTGTGGCCGTGCGCTGGCTCTCGTCGCCACCGTCCATGCCCTCGCGCCGCAGACGCAGGCGCTCGGCGGCGGTCGCATGCGCTTCGGGCGGAATCATGTCGTTGAAGCCCAGCTGCGTGACCTCGGCCGGCGTGTAGCCGAAGAGCTTTTCCACCGAGGGGCTGGCGTAGACGAAACGGTCCGCTGCGAAGTCGTAGAGCCAGACCACGTCGCTGCTGTTCTCGGCCAGCAGGCGGTACTGGGCCTCGCTCTCGCTCAGCGTCTTCTCGACGCGGCGCAGTTCCTCCAGGTCGTGCAGCGAGCGCAGGCGGCGCTGGCGTTCGTCGTGCAGATAGAGCGCACCGCCCAGCGCCATCAGGGCCAGCGCGCCGGCCAGCACCATCCAGCTGCTGCGCACCAAGGCGTTGCCCAGCAACTCGGCACGGTCCTGCTTGCTGATGAGCCACCACTCGGTGTCGCCGATGCGCTGCATCACCGCATAGGAGGGCACGCCCCGGTAATCCACACCCTCTACCAGCGTGCCTGCGGGGATCTCGTTGCGCAGCGCACGCGCGGTGAGCTGCGGCGCATCCATGGGCAGGCTCTTGCGTACGGCGGCCTCGCGCTCGTGGCGCAGGTCGCTGAGGAAGAGGATGCGGTCGTTGTCCTGGCGGAAGAGGAAGGCCTCGGCGCTCTTTTGCGGCAGGGGCCAGTCGGTCAGCGCCGGGTGCAGGTAGTCCGGCGGGTCCACATGCAGCACCAGGGCCGCGGGGTGCGGGCTGTCACCCGCGAGCGGGGCCACGAAGGCCAGACGCAGGCGGCCCTGGCCATCGCGCCAGGGGCCGGCGCGACGCGGTTCGGCCAGGGTCAGCGCGCGCAGCACTTCTAGGTGCAGGGTGGGCTCGGTAAAGGGTGCGTCGTCGGGGTGGGACAGCAGGCGGTCGGGTTCATTGCTGTCGAAGGCGCGGCGGCCCTGGGCGTCGACGATCTCGATGTGCGGGAAAACCGCGCGCGAGTCCTTGACGAAGCCGGCCAGGAACTGCTGCAGCCGCAGGCCGACGGCCTGGTCGCCGCGCTCGCGCCAGAGCAGCCACTGCTGGCGCAGGTAGACGGAGCGCTGGGCCCAGGCGGCGTCGGTCAGGCGCTCCTGGTGCCAGGTCCAGAGTTCACGGGATTTGGATTCGGAGATGGCCAACAGCTGGGCATAGGCCTTTTCCTTCTCTTCGCGCAGACCGTTCCACACGGCCACGACCACGAGCGTGGTGATGGTCGTCGCCAGCAGCGCGAAGATGGCCAGCGGCCTGCGCCGCGGCTCCTGCGCGCTGGCGGCCAGCTCGGCCTGGGTGGGGGCGCGGCGCAGCATGAAAAACAGCAGGGCCGAGGTGATGGCCACGAAGACCCAGCCCTTGAGGGTGCTGACCAGCAGGATCAGCGCCGGCTCCCTGAACAGCCAGTCCACCGCCCGGTCCGACAGCAGGATCCACAGCGCGGCAAAGCAGGCATAGACCAGCACCACGGTGACGGCCCGGCGCGGACCGGGGGCGGCAGGGCGGGCAGAGGCCTGGGCTTGGTTCATGCAAGCCTGTTTATAGCGCGAAGATCTTGCCCGGGTTCATGATGTTCTTGGGGTCCAGCGCACGCTTGATGGTGCGCATCATCTCAATGGCGCCGTCGCCGGCTTCGGTGCGCAGGAACTCCATCTTGTGCATGCCCACGCCATGCTCGCCGGTACATGTGCCGCCCAGGCGCAGCGCGCGGTGCACGAGCGCGTGGTTGAGCTTCTCGGCCGTGGCGTATTCCTCGGACGAGGCCGGGTCGATCAGGTAGCCGAAGTGGAAGTTGCCGTCGCCCACGTGACCGACCAGGAAGTAGGGCAGGCCGCTGGCGTCGGCCTCCGTCACGCTGTCAAGCAGGCAGTCGGCCAAGCGGCTGATGGGCACGCAGGTGTCGGTGCTGATGGCGCGGCAGCCGGGTTTGCTCT
>CAMLNH010000046.1 GCA_946481355.1 uncultured Curvibacter sp. | reverse complement strand
TCGCTCGCGCGCTGGTCGAAGGCGTACTGCCACAGCCAGTCCACCACCTGCACCACGCTCTGGTCGTTGGCGTCGAGCTGCTTGTTGCTCTTGCCCAGCTCCACCAGCTGCTCGAAGCTGGCACCGCCGGAGTTGCCTCCGGACTTCATGGCCGAGCGCACCGACTTGGCCAGGGCAAAGAACTCGGCGGTGTACCGGTGAATCTCGCCCGGGCTGGCGATCACGCGGCGTACGCTGCGGCGCGTCTGGCGCTCGACCTCGGCCACCCAGTCGCTGATATAGGGCTCGGCGGTAGCCACCACCACTTCATTCGGCAGCACCTGCACCGGCAGCACCTTGTGGCGTTCGGCGTAGGCGGCGCTCATGGTGTCGGCCACCTTGCCCACGTCCACCTTGAGCGGGTCGATGCGCAGGTAGTCCAGGCCGGCACGGCCGGCCAGCCACTGGGTCAGCAGCTCCACGTCCAGCGCCTTGTTGTCGCTGGCGCGCCGCATCGAGACATTGGCCAGGCGCAGCAGCGGGTGCTGGGCGCTTTCGGCCTGGGCGCAGCGGGCGATGGTGCGCTGGGCTTCCTCGTCGCTGATCACGCCATCGGCCTGCATCCACTCAACCAGCAGGCGCCAGCTCAGCGGCCCCATGTGCTCGGACTTGGACAGGCTGCGGGGTTTCAGCTGGGCGCTCATGGAGGGAAGGATTTACAGATCGGCAATCGGTTTGAAGCCGCGCAACCACTTGGGCGCGGGCAGACCCCAGCGAGTCTGGATGATTTCCGCGCGCTCGGCAAGCACGGCACGTGCCGGACGCTGCACCGTGCGCTGCGCCAGCACCACGGTGTTGCCTTCGCGCGTCGCCTTGAAAGCCCAGACCGCCTCGCGGCCGAAGGCGGCGGCGATCTTGTCCACGCTCTTCGCAAAGCTGGACGAACGGCCGAAGAGGTTGACCGTCATGCAGCCCTCGTCGGTCAGCAGACGGCGGCAGTCGGCATAGAAGTCGGGGCTGTCGAGCACGGGCGCGGCGGCCTCGCGGTCGTACAGGTCCACCTGCAGCGCATCCACCGCGCCGAACCACTGCGGTTTGCGTATTTCCTCGGCCGCGTCGGCCAGGACGACCTGCATCTTCGCCGTGTCTGCCGGCAGCTTGAACCAGCCTCGGCAGGCGTGGAGCACCCCGGGGTTGAGCTCAATGGCCGTGGTCTTCATGCGCAGCACCTTCGCGCAGAACTTGGTCAGCGAGCCGGCTCCCAGGCCCAGTTGCAGGGCCTGCCGCCTGGGCACCGTGTCGGGCTCGGCGAACAGCGTCCAGGCCATCATGCGTTCGATGTACTCGTGCACCAGCCGCGTCGGGTCCCGCGTATCCATGGAGCCCTGGATCCAGATCGAATCGAGGTGCAGGTGACGGATGGGGCCCTCGTCGGAGAACTGGACTTCAGGCAGGGGAGGCGGGCGTTTGCTCAAGATCCGCCGATTATCCCCGCCTGCACCGCCGCCTCGCGCCAGGCCGCGAGCTTGCGCTCGAAGCGCCAGCTGGCGTTGGCCGGGCTTGTCGAAGGCAGTTGCACGAGCGGGAAGTGCTCCATCCCCAGCGCCGCCCGCACCGCCCTGGCGTGTCGGAAACTCTCGCCCCCGTTGTGCGCGATCAGCCGCAGTTGCGGACAACGCTCGCGCAAAGCTGCAAAGTCGTTGACCACCGGGTTGCGGATCGCGCTGTCCAGGCTGCCTTCGCGCTCGCAGCTCGCGTAGACGTCCCAGATACCAAGGCCGTGGTCCAGCACCCAGGCGCAGCGTTCGGCATACCGATCCCGGGCGGGCAACGCATCGCCCGGCCACAAGGCCTGCAGGATGGCCCAGAAATGGTTCTGCGGGTGGCCGTAATACTGCTGCGCCTTGAGGGAAGCCACACCGGGAAAGCTGCCGAGGATGAGCAGACGGGTGTCGCGGCCGACCACAGGCGGCAGACCCTGCAGGCGTGACCGTGTCATACCAGGACGCAGCGTGGCAGGGCCGCCTGCAGATTGGCACGCGTCTGCACCTGCAAGTGCTCCGCCGGCACGTCCCGCAGCTGCGCCAGCACCTGCGCAATCCGAGGCAATTCCCCCGGCTGGTTGCGCCCCTGGGCCTGGCCAGCCGCGCGTTCCTCTGCGGTCTTGTACAGCCAGTGCGGCGGCATGTCGGGCGCATCGGTCTCCAGCACGATGGCTTCAAGGGGCAGTTCGATGGCCAGCTTGCGCAGGTGGCTGGCGCGCTCGTAGGTCAGCGCCCCCCCAAAACCCAGCTTGAAACCCAGGTCGATGAAGGTCTGCGCCTGCTGCAGGCTGCCGTTGAAGGCGTGGGCGATGCCGCTCCAGCGGTGGCCACCGCTGCCCACCGCGCGCAGACCTTTGAGCAGCATGTCCGCAGACCGGCGCACGTGCAGGATCACCGGCAGGCCATGCTTGCGTGCCAACCTGAGCTGCGCCAGGTAGAAGTGTTCCTGCCGCGCCCGCAGCGGCTCCTCACAGAGCGCAGGCACGAAGTAGTCGAGCCCGATCTCGCCCACCGCCACCAGGCGCGGGTCCTCGCGATGCTGGGTCAGGGCCGCGTCCAGCCGGGCCAGGTCCTCGTCGACCGCGTCCTGGACATAGAGCGGGTGGATGCCCAGGGCATAGCTGTCCCCGAACTGGTGGGCCAGTGCTCGCACACGTTCGAAATCGCGCACCTGCACGGCAGGCAACACACAATGCGCCACCCCGCGCTCGCGTGCGCGCTCGCGCACGGCGGCCACGTCGGCCGCGAACTCGGGCGCATCCAGGTGGCAATGGGTGTCGATCCATCCAGTCAGGGGCATGGCGCCGATGATGCCGCAAACCGCGACCGGGCAGGGCTGCCGCGCATGCAAAAAATGGCCAGCCGTGCTACCGTCATTCCCAGGCCGCCATACCGGCGGTCCCAACCCGGGGGTACGCATGCGCCAGCCTGCCCTGTACAGCCGTTCACCGCGTGGCCCCGCCGCCGCGCCGGACACGGTCTTGCCCGAAACGGCCACTCCCCCGCCCCAGCCTCCTCGCAACGTCTGGCGCGCGCGACTGCCGCACTGGCAGGAGCGTCACTGGCGCTGGCTGGCCTTGGCCGCTTTGATGGTCTTGCTGGCCCAAGCCTTCTGGCCTGCGGTGCAGCAGCGCAGGCTGACGCAAAAGGATATCGATGCGGCCGTGCTCAAGACCCTGGAGACGGCTGTACTGCCCTCGCCCGCCGCGCGCGCTGCGGCCATCGTGGCGCCCTCGGTGGTGCGGGTGAACGGCTTCGTCACCGACCAGGACGGGGAGGAGAAGGAGCACGGCCTGGGCACGGGGGTGGTGATCGTCGACAGCGGCATCATCCTCACCAATCTGCATGTGGTGGCTGGCACCAACCGCATCGAAGTCACCTTCCACGACGGAACACAGTCGCCGGCCGTCATGACGGGCGGCCAGATCCACAACGATCTGGCCGTGCTGCAGGCCCAGAAGCTGCCTGACGACCTCAAGGCCGCCACCATGCGCTCCACGGCCGAGCTGCAGCCGGGCGATGGCGTGGTGGCCGTGGGCTTTCCCTTCGGCATCGGGCCCTCGGTCTCCAGCGGTGTGGTCTCGGGGCTCAAGCGCAGCTTCCGCTCGCCCGAGGGCAAGCAGCAGATCGGCAACCTGATCCAGTTCGACGCCGCGGCCAACCCCGGCAACTCGGGCGGCCCGCTGGTCACCCTGGACGGCGAGGTGGTGGGCATCGTCACCGCCATCCTCAACCCCAACGAGCAGCGCACCTTCGTGGGCATCGGCTTTGCCGTGCCCATCGAGAACGCGGCCTCGGCCGTGGGCATGCATCCCTTCTGAACCCGGACACGAAAGGACTTCCGCATGAGCAGCTCCGCCACCGCCGACACGGCCCGCCTGATGGAACAGATCCTCTACGAGGTCAAGCGCGTGGTCGTCGGCCAGGACCGCTTTCTGGAACGCGTCATGGTCGCCCTGCTGGCCCAGGGACACCTGCTCGTCGAGGGCGTGCCGGGCCTGGCCAAGACGCTCACCGTCAAGACCCTGGCCCAGGTGGTGCAGGGCCAGTTCCGCCGTATCCAGTTCACGCCCGACCTGGTCCCCGCCGACCTCGTGGGCACGCGCCTCTACAACCAGAAGAGCGGCGAATTCAGCACCGCACTCGGCCCGGTCTTCGCCAACCTGCTGCTGGCCGACGAGATCAACCGCGCGCCCGCCAAGGTGCAGAGCGCGCTGCTCGAGGTCATGCAGGAGCATCAGGTCACCATTGCCGGCACCAGCCACCCCGTGCCCACGCCCTTTGTGGTCATGGCCACGCAAAACCCCATCGAGACCGAAGGCACCTACCCCCTGCCCGAGGCCCAGGTGGACCGCTTCATGTTCAAGGTGCTGGTGGACTACCCGACCGAGGAGGAAGAGTTCGTCATCGTGCAGCGCGTCACCGGCGCCGCCCAGGCCGTGACCGCCGTGGCCACCACGGACCAGCTCGCCAGCCTGCAGCGGCTCTGCCGCGAAGTCTATGTGGACCCGGCCCTGGTGCAGTACGCGGTGAAGCTGGTCTCCGCCACGCGCGAGCCGGCCCGTGCCGGCCTCAAGGATCAGGCCCGGCTGCTGAGCTATGGCGCCAGCCCGCGCGCCACCATCAGCCTGATCGAAGGTGCGCGTGCCCTGGCCCTGCTGCGCGGGCGCAGCTATGCCCTGCCCGAGGACGTGGGCGACCTGGTACACGACGTGCTGCGCCATCGCCTGGTACTGTCCTATGAGGCGCTGTCGGAAGGGATGAGCGCCGATGCACTGATCGACAGGTTCATGGCGCATGTCCCGCTGCCGACCAAGGTGCTGGAACACGAACCGAAAGCCGCATGAGATGAAGCCAGCCGCCCCAGCCAACCACGAGAACGCAGAGCAGGCCCTGCGCCGGCTCGAATGGACGGTATTGCGCCGGCTCGACGGCTTGCTGCAGGGCGACTACCGCACACTGCTGCGCGGCACCGGCCTGGATCTGGCCGATCTGCGCGAATACCAGCTGCATGACGACGTGCGCCACATCGACTGGAACGTCACCGCCCGCCTGCAGGTGCCGCATGTGCGCGTCTACACCGAAGACCGCGAGATGAGCGCCTGGTTCCTGCTCGACCTCAGCCCCTCGGTGGACTTCGGCTCGGGCACGCGCAGCAAGCGCGAGCAGTTGGCCGACTTCGTGGCTGTACTGGCGCGCCTGCTCACCCGCCATGGCAACCGCGTGGGTGCCCTGCTCTACAACGGCGGCGTGCAGGCCGTGCTGCCGCCAGGCAGCGGACGCCGCCACGTGCTGCAGCTGCTGCAACGTGTGCGGGCTGCGCCGCCGGACGACGCCCACCCGGGTCTCACGCGTCTGCAGGACCTGCTGGACAGCGCGGCCCATCTCATGCGCCGGCGCAGCACCGTCTTCGTGCTCTCCGACTTCATCAGCGAAGCGGGCTGGGAACAGCCGCTCACGCGCCTGGCCCTGCGCCACGAAGTCGTGGCCGTGCGCCTCTACGACCCGCTGGAGCAGGCCCTGCCCGACCTGGGCCTGCTGCCCCTGCAGGATGCCGAGACCGGCGAGCTGCTGCTGGTGGACACGCACGACAAGGGCTTCCGTGCTCGCTTCGCCCAGCTCGCAGCACAACGCGAAGAGGCCTTGCGCCGCAGCCTGGCACGCGCCGGCGTGGACACGCTGGAACTGGCCGCCGATGACGAGCTCGTCGACGCACTGCTGCGCTTTGCCGAACTGCGACGCCAACGCGGCCGTGCCCGCGCTGCACCGCCGCCCGTGCACCTGCGCCTGGTCCCCAACACGTCCGTGGAGGCCCTGTCATGAACTTCCTCTGGCCCAGCATGCTCCTGCTGCTGCTGATCGTGCCCCTGCTGGTGCTGTTCTACCTCTGGCTCTTGCAGCGCAAAAAGAAGTTCGCGCTGCGTTATGCCAGCCTGGGCCTGGTCAAACAGGCCATGGGCGGCGCGTCCTGGCGGCGCCATGTGCCGCCCCTGTTGTTCCTGCTGGCCATCAGTGCCCTGCTGCTGGCCGCGGCGCGGCCCATGGCCGTGATCATGTTGCCCACGCAGCAGGAAACCATCATGCTGGCCATGGACGTCTCGGGCAGCATGCGCGCAGCCGACGTCAAACCCAACCGGCTCGAAGCTTCGCAGGCCGCAGCCAAGGCCTTCCTGGCCGAACTGCCGCGCCATGTGAAAGTGGGCATCGTGGCTTTCGCGGGCTCGGCTCAGGTGGCACAGATCCCCACCGTCAACCGCGAAGACCTCAACTCGGCCATTGATCGCTTCCAGTTGCAACGCGGCACAGCCATTGGCAACGGCCTGGTGCTCTCGCTGGCCACGCTGTTCCCCGACGCGGGCATCGACATCGGAAACCTCACCTATGGCGCCCGCTCACGTGGCGTGTCACTCGACCAGCCGCCACCTGCCAAGGAATTCACGCCCGTGGCACCGGGCTCCTACGGCTCGGCCGCCATCATCCTGCTCACCGACGGCCAGCGCACCACCGGCATCGACTCCATGGAAGCTGCAAAGATGGCCGCCGACCGCGGCGTGCGCGTCTACACCGTGGGTGTGGGAACCATCGACGGCGAGACCATAGGTTTCGAAGGCTGGTCCATGCACGTGCGCCTGGACGAAGAAACCCTCAAAGCCATCGCCCACCGCACCCAGGCCGACTACTTCCACGCTGCCTCGGCCGAAGACCTGAAGAAGGTCTACCAGACCCTGAGTTCACGCATGAGCGTGGAGAAGAAGGAGACCGAGGTCTCGGCCCTGCTGGCGCTGCTGGGGGCGCTGTTCCTCGTCGCTGGGGCCGGGCTCTCGCTGGCCTGGTACCACCGCGTGGCCTGAACAGCCACTCAGGCGGTCGGCAGATTGCGCGCCGCCACCGCCAGTTTCTGCGCCGTCTCGGGCTGCAGTTCCAGGCCCAGCGCATCGCCCGGGTTGAGCACCAGCCCCACCTGCGGCGCGAGGCCGCGCACGATCCAGGCGAAATCCACAAACAGCGCATGCACATGGCTGGGCGACTGCTGCACCCAGGGCGTGGCCTTTTCATGCGTGGTGAAGATGGCCATCACGGCAAAGCCATTGGGACTGTTGAGCGTCAGTGGCCGAGCCGTCGGGTCCCAGCGACCGTCTTCGGCTATGGGCTTGTCCAGCAGCACGATGATCTGCGAGGCCAGCATCTCCTCGAAGAGTTCGGGCGCGGTGCACTGGCCGTGTTGAGCGGCCTGGAGTTTGGATTCGAGGGAGGTTAGCGGCAAACGCATTTAGCAAATCTCTCGTGATTTCTTCTTTCAGTTGGCGAAGAGTCCGGAAATTGGCGCGTCCCCTCCACTAAACCGACAAGTGGTGCGCATTTCTTGCGACAGGCCTCTACCTCTGCCAATCGTTGATCCTCTCTGCTTGGCGCAAACATCAGCATCACGCCACCAATCAAAGCAATTGCGAGAACAAACGCAGCCACCAGCTTTCCGTACTTTCTCTGCCCTGTGGTCATGGCTACGGACTTTTATCTCAAACCGTCAGACGACCTTGATCCAACCGCAGCGTCCGCTGACACCTCGCCGCAAGCGTCTCGTCGTGCGTCACGACGATGAAGGCCGTGCCCTGATCGCGCGCCAGTTGCAGCATGAGCTCGAACACGCCTTCAGCCGTGCCGCGGTCCAGATTCCCGGTCGGCTCATCCGCCAGCACACAAGCCGGCTTCGTGACCAGCGCACGCGCAATCGCCACACGCTGGCGCTCGCCGCCCGAGAGCTCGGCTGGGCGGTGGTGCAGGCGCTCCTTCAGACCGACGGCTTCCAACATGCGGGCAGCCTGCTCGCCGGCCGCGGCGCGGTCCATGCGGCGGATCCACAGCGGCATGGCCACGTTGTCACGTGCGCTGAACTCGGGCAGCAGGTGGTGGAACTGGTAGACGAAACCCAGATGCTGGTTGCGCAGCTGGCCCTGAACCGCGGCGGAGAGCGTCGAGAAATCCTGGCCCATGAGCCGAACCTGGCCAGTCGTGGGAGCGTCCAGTCCGCCCAGCAGATGCAGCAAGGTGCTCTTGCCCGAGCCCGAGGCGCCGACGACGGCAAGGATCTCACCCGCATGCACCTGCAGGTCCACGCCGCGCAGCACGTGCACATCCAGCCGGCCTTCGGTGTAGCGCTTCTGCAGGCCTTGAGCCTGCAGCACGATCTTGTCATTCATAACGCAGCGCCTCCGCGGGGTTCACGCGGCTGGCGCGCCAGCTCGGGTACAGGGTGGCCACGAAGGCCAGCACGAGGGAGATCACGCCGATGGGCGCGATATCACTGGGTTGAGGGTCGCTGGGCATGCGGCTGATCAGGTAGATATCCTTGGGCAGGAAGCTGGCCTGCAACAGGCCCTCCAGCGCGGGCACGATGACGTCGATGTTGAAAGCCACGCCCAGACCCAGCAGCAGGCCCACCAGCGTGCCGATCACGCCCACGGTGGCGCCCTGCACCACGAAGATTCCCATGATGCTGCCGGGGCTCGCGCCCAGGGTGCGCAGGATAGCGATGTCGGCACGCTTGTCGGTCACCGTCATCACCAGCGTGCTCACGAGGTTGAAGGCTGCCACGGCCACGATGAGCGTGAGGATGATGAACATCATGCGTTTCTCGAGCTGCACGGCGGCGAACCAGTTGCGGTTCTGGCGTGTCCAGTCGCGGATCAGCAGGTCGCCGCTGAGCGTGGCGGCCAGTTGCGCGCCGACCTCGCGCGCCTGGTGCAGGTCCTTGAGCTTGAGGCGGATGCCCGTGGGGCCTTCGAGGCGGAAGATGCGCGCTGCGTCGTCCACATGCAGCAGCACCAGGCCGGCGTCGTACTCGTAGTGGCCAGAATCGAAGGTACCCACCACCGTCATCTGCTTCAGGCGCGGCACCACGCCGGCCGGCGTGACCTGGCCGCTGGGCGCCACCAGCGTGACCTTGTCGCCCTGCTGTACACCGAGCTGGCGCGCCAGGTCGCGCCCCAGCACCACACCGAATTCACCCGACACCAGCCGGTCCAGCGCACCACCGCGCAAGGCAGCGGCCAGATCGGTGACCTCACCCTCCAACGCCGGGTCAATGCCACGCACGATGGTGCCCTTCATGTCCTCGCCGCGCGCCAGCAGGGCCTGGGTGCCGATGAAGGGCGCGGCGCCGACGACCTGCGGATTCGCCTTGGCCTCGGCCAGGGTCCTGGCCACGTCGGGCAGGGCCTGACCATAGGGCGAGAAGATCTCGACATGCGAGACCACGCTGAGCATGCGGTCGCGCACTTCCTTCTGGAAGCCGTTCATCACGCTGAGCACGATGATGAGGGCGGCCACCCCCAGCGCAATGCCCAGCATGGACACGCCCGAGATGAAGGAGATGAAACCGTTGCGCCGCGTGGCGCGGCCGGCGCGCGTGTAGCGCCAGCCCAGCAGCAGTTCGTAGGGGATTTGCATAAGTGGAATTCTTGAGCTGGCGCTGATTATGAGTGAGGCGCGCGACAATACCGGCCATGCACGTATTGATCCCCTATGCCCTGAGCGACGACGAGGCTGCCCGCGAACCCTTGCGCGCCCTGGCTTTGCCCCATCTGCAGGGCCTGCTGCAGGCCATGGCGCCGCAGACCCTGCTGCAGTTGCCCGAGCACAGTGCAACCAGCGCCCACGAACAGCTGCTGGCGCTCGCGCGCGGCCTGGACCCGCAGGCCCCGGCCTGGGCCGCATTGCGCGCACACGAACTGCAGCTGCCCGGCGCCAGCAGTACAGCCTGGGGCTACCTGACACCTGCCCACTGGGAAATCGGCCAGTCCCGCGTGAGCCTGCACGACCCGCAGGCGCTGGACCTGCGCGAAGATGAGGCGCGCGCCCTGCTGGCCGCCATGCAGCCTTTCTTCAACGAGGACGGTCTTACGCTGCACTATGAGCAGCCTTTACGCTGGCTGGTCAGCGGCGAGCCCTTGCGTGGCGTGGTGAGTGCCACACCCGAGCGCGTGATCGGCCGTGACGTAGCGCCCTGGCTGCCGGCCTCACCCCTGCTGCGCCGCCTGCAGAACGAGATGCAGATGCTGCTCTACACCCATCCGGTCAGCGAGGCACGCGCCGAGCGCGGCACGCTGGCCGTCAACTCCTTCTGGCTCAGCGGCTGCGGCGCGCTGGCCGAGGTGCCCGCGTCCACGCAAGACCTCACCTTGCTCGACGCGCTGACCCAACCCGCCGTGCGTGGTGACTGGGCGGCCTGGGCCCGCACCTGGCAGGCACTCGATGCGCAGCTCGCACCGCTGCAGGCTGCGCTGGATGCCGGCCAAAGCCTGACCCTCACGCTCTGCAGCGAATTCGTGGCCCGCCGCTACACGCCCGCGCCACGCAGCACCTGGCATCGACTCGTGCAACGTTTCAGGCCCCAGCCTCTCTCTGACATACTCGTCGCCTCATGAAGATCGTCACCCGCGACATCCCGCCACGCGCTGCCTGGGCGCTGGAACAGGCGGGCATCCATCCCTTGCTGGCACGCCTCTATGCAGCACGCGGCGTGACCCACATGGATGAACTCGACGACGGTCTGGCCCGGCTGCTGCCCCCCGCCTCGATGAAAGGTGCGAAGGAGGCCGCCATGCTGCTGGCCGACGCCATCCGTGACGACAAAAGGCTCTGCATCGTGGCGGACTACGACTGCGACGGCGCCACCGCCTGCGCCGTGGGCCTGCGCGGCCTGCGCATGCTGGGCGCAAAGCACGTGAACTACCTCGTGCCCGACCGCGTGGTGGACGGCTATGGCCTCACGCCGCCGATCGCGCGCCGCGTGAAGGAACAAGGCGCCGATCTGCTGATCACCGTGGACAACGGCATCGCCAGCGTCGAAGGCGTGCGCACCGCCAACGAGCTGGGCCTGCAGGTGCTGGTGACCGACCACCACCTGCCTGGTCCGGCGCTGCCGGACGCGCAGGTGATCGTCAACCCCAACCAGCCGGGCTGCAATTTCGAGAGCAAGTCCATCGCAGGGGTGGGCGTGATGTTCTACGTGCTGCTGTCCCTGCGTGCCGAGCTGCGTCAGCGCGGCGTCTTCGATGCGGCCAGCCAGCCCAAGCTCGACGCGCTGCTGCCCATTGTGGCCCTGGGCACGGTGGCCGATGTGGTCAAGCTCGACCCGAACAACCGCCGCCTGGTCGCCCAAGGGCTCAGGCGCGTGCGCGCCGGCGCCCTGCCACCGGGCCTGGCTGCGCTGTTCGAGGTGGCCGCGCGCAAGGCGGCCGTGGCCACCACCTTCGATTTCGGCTTTGCGCTGGGCCCGCGCATCAATGCGGCCGGCCGCCTGGCCGACATGACCCTGGGCATCGAGCTGCTGCTGACGGACGACGGCGCACGTGCGGCCGAGCTGGCGAAGACGCTGGACGGCATCAACCGCGAGCGGCGCGAGATCGAGGGCGAGATGCGCGAACAGGCGCTGGAGATCGTGGAGTCACTCTACGACCCGGAAGACGAGCCACCGCCTGCGCTGTGCGTCTACGACCCCGACTTCCATGAAGGCGTGGTCGGCATCGTGGCCTCGCGCCTCAAGGACAAGCTGCACCGCCC
>CAMLNH010000045.1 GCA_946481355.1 uncultured Curvibacter sp. | reverse complement strand
ACGGTCTCGGCCCCGCTGGACGTGCGCGCTGTGCTGTCCATCAACGGCCTGCTGGTGCTGGGCCTGGGCATCCTGCCCGGCGGCCTCATGGCCCTGTGCGCCCAGGCTGTGGCCGCCATGATCACGACCTGAGTCCATGACGTCGTCCGTTGCCGTCACGGTGCTCATCGTCCTGGCCCTGCTGGCGGCCAACCTGCCCTTTCTCAACGACCGCCTGCTGGCGGTCGTGCCGCTGAAGTTCCCCAAGAACCTGGCCATCCGTCTGCTGGAGCTCGTCGCGCTCTACTTCGTGGTGGGTGGCATCGGTCTGCTGCTGGAGCAGCGCCAGGGCCGCATCGCGCCCCAGGGCTGGGAGTTCTACGCCATCACGGCCACGCTCTTTCTCACGCTGGCCTTTCCCGGTTTCGTCTGGCGCTATCTGTTCAAGCGCCACGGCTGAAAGGCAGCGGTGTCTGACGACCGTCACCTGATCGAAGTGCGCGAGAGCAGCACCGAGCTGCTCAAGGGCAGATTCCTCCACGCCTTTCGCGACACCGTGCGCCTGCCTGATGGCAGCAGCGCTGTCCGCGAATATGTCAGGCACCCGGGCGCCGTCATGATCATCCCGCTGCTGCCGCAGCCGGACGGCAGCCTGCGCGTGGTGATCGAGCGCCAGTACCGCTATCCCGTGCAGCAGGTCATGATCGAATTCCCCGCGGGCAAACTCGATCCGGGTGAGGACGTGCTGGCTTGCGCGCAGCGCGAGCTGCACGAGGAGACCGGCTACCGCGCCGCCGAATGGGCCCGTGCTGGTGTGCTGCACCCGGTCATCTCCTATTCCACCGAGTTCATCGAGGTCTGGTTCGCGCGCGGCCTCACGGCCGGCGAGCGCCAGCTCGACGCCGGCGAGTTCCTCGATGTAGACACCGCGACGCCGGCCGAACTGCTGCAGTGGAGCCGCGAAGGCAAACTCACCGATGCCAAGACCCTGACCGGCCTGCTCTGGCTGCAGAACGTCCTCTCGGGCGCATGGTCTCTGGACTGGAAGCCGGCAGCCTGAGCTGCAGCCTGCCAAGATACGGCCGATGAAAGTCTTCAACCTCCAGTGCAGCGCCTTGCACCGCTTCGAAGGCTGGTTCGTGTCCGAGGAAGACTATGCGAGCCAGGTCGAACGCGGCCTGCTCGAATGCCCGCTCTGTGCCGACAAGACCGTGCACAAGCTGCCCAGCGCACCGCGCCTCAACCTCGGCGCCAGCGAGGCGCCGGCCGCTGCTGTGGCCGATAAACAGTCCCTTGTGGCCGGTGACGCCGCCCAGGCCCTGCAGGCGGCCTGGCTGCAGATGGCGCGCCAGATCGTGAGCCAGACCGAAGACGTGGGCCCGCGCTTTGCCGAAGAGGCGCGCAAGATCCACTACGGCGAGAGCGAGGAACGCGGCATCCGAGGCCAGGCCTCGCGCGAGGAGACCGAGGCGCTGCTGGAGGAGGGCATCGCAGTGATGCCGCTGCCCCTGCCGGAGGGGCTCAAGGGGCCGTTGCAATAATTTGTGGCATGGCTAGGGAGCCATGCGTCTCGCAACTTGGACCTTCCTCCTGGCGTTTCGCCGGGGCACTACCGCAATGGAGTCAGTGCAATACGCACACCCTGCGCAACTTCCTGCTCGTTCTGGAACAAGTCACGGCGCAGTTCGCTGCGCTCCTGGTCAGAGTTGAAGGCAAATAGCAGGGATGCGCCACCGTAGCTGCGGAAAGCCCAGGCACCCGTTGATGTGACTGCCATCAATTCCACAGACAAGGCATGGGTCGCTCCCGAGAAACGGTAATCGTGCTGTCGATGTCCTTCGGCAGGGATTGACGTGTGCTGGCCATCCCAGACAGCTGAACTGCCGCGCAGTTCAGCCCGGCGCTGAACGAGCCGTGGCTGAATCATGAGTGAGCAACCTGCTTCACGACAGACATGAACGGCCAGACCGGAAAGAGCCTGAGCATAGGCTTGAGTGCGCAAGGCGCCTGTAGCCGGGTCAAACAGTCCTCCGACGGAGGCAACAGCCTGACTCCAGAGCTTGTTGTAGTTGTCATGGTTGAGCACCACCACCTTGAAGCCGGCCTGCTGCAATTGCAGACCCAGTTGGGTTTGCATCAGGCTTGCACCGGCTTCAAGCCCTTGCAGCTGGGAGCTGGGCGGCAGCAGAAGAATCAGGGACTCTTTGGCTGGAACGGAGAAATCCTTGGATTGCCAGTTGTCCTTGGCTTGCGGGATGGGCTCCGAGGCACAGCCAAGCAGGCTGACGAGGAGGAAGTATGTGAACAGCAGGCGCATCAGAGTCGCTCGTAGGAAAGAGATCAAGGCGAAATTCTAGGTAGGGAGTGGTTGCTTGGATATCCCCCAAAAGGGTCATTAAGTCTTCGTGCAGGGTGAAAGCTTCAGCAGTGCAGCCCAAACAAAAAGACCCGGCATGACCGGGTCTCTTGTTTCAGCAAAGCACCGCAGTGCGGTTCGGACTCTTATTTGGTCTCCGCCAGACTGCTCTCAAGCACCCCCTTCTTGCCCGTGGCCTCGTCCACCAGATGCAGCTTGCTGCGTGCGGACAGGATGCCCATCTTCACTTCCTGCCAGATGTAGTAGAGAACGCCGGGCTTGGCATCGATTTCCAGCGAATCGGTGTTCTCAGCCTTGGAGGTAATGGTGTGCTTGCCGGGGGCGACTTCCTTGTACAGGAAGGTCTTGGCGCCGGTTTCACCCAGTGTCCGGCCGTCCAGGTCTACATGCATCTTGGCGGCTGCGCCCATGGTTTCGTTGCGATAGACATAGATGCCGGCATTGCCCTGAGGTGCCTTGAAGGTCTTGGCAGCGGCATCCTGCTTGGGATCACCCATGTTGACGGAGGCACAGCCGGCCAGGCTGAGAGCGAAGAAGGCAGCGAGAAGGAGTCTTTTCATGGAACAGGACCTTGTTGGTGGTACGGAGGAAGTGTTGGTAGATGCAAGATGTTTGTGAATACATCCTGCGCGGAGGATTCTGGGGTGGCGAGATCGCCCGGACTATCCCCCGAAAGGGTTAGGTGGAAACCCGGGATTTACAGCCGCGAAACAGGCGCATGCTCTGAACCCGGTTCACGTCAATCACCATGGGCGGAAAGGGCAGGAGGCGGTGCAGGTCAGGACTTGAACTGCAGCGCCGCCAGTCGCGCATACAAGCCATTCGCCTGTACCAGCGCCGCGTGCGTCCCCTGTTCCACGAGCCGCCCCTGGTCGATGACCACGATGCGGTCCGCCTGCTGCACCGTGGCCAGGCGGTGGGCAATCACCAATGTCGTGCGGTCGCGCATGGCGCTTTCCAGCGCGGCCTGCACCATGCGCTCACTTTCGGCGTCCAACGCACTGGTCGCTTCGTCGAGCAGCATCAGTGGCGCGTTCTTGAGCATGGCGCGCGCGATCGCGATGCGCTGGCGCTGGCCGCCCGAGAGGCGCACGCCGCGTTCGCCGAGGAAGGTGTCGTAGCCCTGGGGCAGGGCGCGGATGAAGTCGTCGGCGTAGGCCGCGCGGGCCGCAGCGCGCACCTCCTCGTCGCTGGCACCAGGGCGGCCGTAGCGGATGTTCTCCAGCGCACTGGCCGAGAAGAGCACGGGCTCCTGGGGCACCAGGGCCATGCGTTCGCGCAGGTTCTGCAGCTTGACCGTCGTGATGGGCACGCCGTCGAGCACGATGCGGCCGGCCTGCGGGTCGTAAAAGCGCAGCAGCAGCGACAGCACCGTGCTCTTGCCGGCGCCGCTGGGGCCGACCAGGGCTACGGTCTCGCCGGGGCGTACGTCCAGCGTGAAGTCGGCCAGCGCCGCCTGGGCCGGGCGCGAGGGGTAGTGGAAGGTGACGGCCTCGAAGCGCAGGGCGCTGGGGCCCTGTGCGGGCGGCAGCGCCACAGGCTGCGCGGGCGAGGCGATGGGCGAGCGCAGGTGCAGCAGCTCCATCAGGCGCTCGGTGGCGCCGGCCGCGCGCAGCAGTTCGCCATAGACCTCGCCGAGCACGGCAAAGGAGCTGGCCAGCATGATGATGTAGACCACGGTCTGGCCCAGGTGGCCGGCGCTCACCTCGCCGGCGATCACGGCTTGGGTGCCCTGGTAGAGCCCCCAGAGCAGGGCGCCGGAGGTGGCGACGATGATGAAGCCCATGAGCGTGGCGCGAGCGCGCACGCGCCGGCGTGCGGTGGCGAAGGCGCTTTCGGTGGCGGTGTCGAAGCGCTGCGTCTCACGCGCTTCGGCGGTGTAGCCCTGCACCACGGGGATGGCGTTGAGCACCTCTGCGGCAATGGCGCTGGAGTCGGCCACGCGGTCCTGGCTGGCGCGCGAGAGCCGGCGCACGCGGCGGCCGAACCAGACGCTGGGCGCCACCACGAGCAGCAGCACGCCCAGCACCTGGGCCATGATCAGCGGGTTGGTCCAGACCAGCATGGCCAGCGCGCCCAGGCCCATCACGCTGCTGCGCAGGCCCATGGAGAAGGAGGAGCCCACCACGGTCTGCACCAGCGTGGTGTCGGTGGTCAGGCGCGAGAGCACCTCGCCGGTCTGCGTGGTCTCGAAGAACTCGGGGCTTTGCTGCAGCACATGGGCGTAGACGGCGTTGCGCACGTCGGCGGTGACGCGCTCGCCCAGCCAGCTCATGAGATAGAAGCGCACCGCGGAGAACACACCCATGGCCGCGGCCACGGCGAAGAGCAGGGCGAAGTGTTCGCGCAGCGCCAGCAGCTGGGTGCCGCGGTCCTGGGGCAGCAGGCCCTGGTCGATCAGCTCGCGCAGCGCGAGCGGAAAGACCAGCGTGGCGCCGGCGGCCAGGAAGAGAAAGAGCAGGGCCAGCGCGATCTGCAACCGGTAGGGCCGCAGAAAGGGACGCAGGCCGCTGAGGGAACGCGGATGGGCGCGGGGGCGGGAGCTGTCGACAGGCATGCAGCAAGCATACCCGGCACCGGTGACATGGGGGCAGCCGGCTTCAGCTGCGCATGGCCAGCACTTCGCGCAGCTTGTCGGCCAGCTCGTCGATGTGGAATTTGGCGATGTAGGCGTCCGCACCCGCGCTCTGGGCCTGCAGCTCGCTGGCGCTGCCCGTGAGCGAGGAGTGGACCACCACGGGAATGCCGGCGAGCTGAAGATCGGCCTTGAGCTGGCGGGTCAGCGTGAAGCCGTCCATCTCGGGCATTTCCAGATCGGTCAGCAACAGCGCCACCTTGTCGCGGGCGGTCTTGCCCTCGGCCTTGGCCTGGGCGGCCAGGCCCTGCAGGCGTTCCCAGGCTTCCTTGCCGCTGCGCGTCGTGATGAAGTTCACGCCCAGCGAGCTCAGGCCCTTCTCGATCAGGCCACGGGCCATGGCCGAGTCGTCGGCCACCACCACCACGCTGCCCGGCGGCAGCTCGATGCGACCGCCCGAGGCTTTCTCGAACTTGGCGGTGTGGTCGGGCATCACGTCCTGCAGGATGCGCTCCACGTCCAGGATCTGCGCCAGGCGCGAATCCTCGGCGTCGCCGTCGATGCGGGCGATGCTGGTCACCAGCTCACCGCCGCGGCCTTCGGCCGAGAGCACATGCTTCCAGTCCACCTGCACGATCTCGGTGACCTCTTCCACGGCAAAGCCCTGGGTGGTGCGCGCGAACTCGGTCACGAGCAGGATGCCGTCGCCCGACTTGCGGGTGCAGCCGGTGAGGGCCGGCAGGTCGATCACCGTGATGATCTGGCCGCGGATATTGGCCACGCCCAGCACGTGCGGCGGCGCGTTGACCATCTTGGTCAGCGCGGGCATGACCATGATCTCGCGTACCTTGAAGACGTTGATGCCGAAGAGCTCGCGCCGGTCGGTGCCTTCGGCTTCGCCCAGGCGGAACAGGAGCAGTTCGAACTTGTTGCTGGCCTGGCCGGCGCGCGGGTCGCCGCCACGGGCGGAGCTGGAGGTGGGTGCGTTCATGGGGACGGTCCTGTAGGCTGTTGCGTGAGAGCGTAGCCGTTAGTGTCGCAGACGGCAAGCCGGGGCTGCGATGGGCCCGTGTGCAAGTGCGCAAGAATCGGGTGGTCGTGGCCCGCGCCAGGCCTCAAAATGGGCACCATGTCGACCACCAGCCTGATCCAGCTCCTTTCGCTCGCCGCCATCTGGGGCGCCTCCTTCCTGTTCATGCGTGTGGCCGTGCCCGTGCTCGGGCCGGCCTGGCTCATCGAGGCCCGGGTGCTGCTGGGGGCCCTGCTGCTGTGGGCCGTGGCGCGCTGGCTGCGCCAGCCCCTGGTCTGGAAGGGCCAGGGCCGGCACTACGCCGTGCTGGGCCTGTTCAACACCGCGCTGCCTTTCCTGTTGTTTGCCTATGCGGCGCGTACCCTGCCGGCCTCGCTGCTGTCCATCCTCAACGCCACCGGCCCGATCTGGGGCGCGCTGATCGCCGCGCTCTGGCAGCGCACGCCGCTGAGCCCGCGTGCGGCCCTGGGCATGCTGCTGGGCGTGGCCGGGGTGGCACTGCTGCTGGGCGTGGATCCGGCCGCGCTGCAGCCCGGCGCGGGCTGGGCCATCGCCGCGACCCTGGCGGCCACCGCCTGCTACGGCCTGGCCAGCAACTACGCCCGCGTGGCGCCCACGCAGGGGCCGCTGGCCAATGCGCACGGCAGCATGTGGGCCGCCGTGCTCTGGGGCCTGCCCCTGCTGCCCTGGCTGCCGGCGCCGGCCACCCCTGGCCCCACGGTGCTGGGCATGGTGG
The DNA here is from genome assembly GCA_946481355.1 of uncultured Curvibacter sp. Next base: position 4,960 of record CAMLNH010000045.1, on the reverse strand, counting down.
CGGCGCTAGGCCTGCTGTGCACGGGCGTGGCCTATCTGCTGTATTTCCGTCTGGTGGCCGACATCGGCGCGGCGCCGGCCTTGACCGTGGGTTTTCTGATCCCGCTCTTCGGCGTGCTCTGGGGCTGGCTCTTCCTGGGCGAGGCCGTGGGCTGGCACACGCTGGGCGGCGGCCTGGTGGTGCTGGTGGGCACGGCCCTGGTGACGGGTTTCGACCCGCGTACGCTGTGGGCGCGCAAGGAGCCGGTCCATGGATGAGGCCCTGCTGGTCCAGCCCGCGCGCCAGTACGCGCTGGTGGCCCAGGCCATCCGCTACCTGCGTGCGCACGCGCATCAGCAGCCCTCCCTGGCCGAGGTGGCCGCTGCAGTGCACCTGAGCGAGCACCATCTGCAGCGCATCTTTGCCGCCTGGGCCGGCATCTCGCCCAAGCGCTTCCTGCAGTACCTGAGCAAGGAGCACGCGCTGGCCGCCCTGCGCTCGGAGCAGGGTGTGCTGGACGCGGCGCAGGCCAGCGGCCTCTCGGGCCCGGGGCGTCTGCACGACCTGCTGGTGAGTTGCGAAGCCATGACGCCCGGCGAGATCAAGAGTGGTGGCGCCGGGCTCGTGCTGGGTTGGGGGCAGGCCGAGACGCCCTTCGGTGTCGCGCTGGTCGGCTGGACGCCACGCGGCATCTGCTATCTGGCCTTTCTTAACGAAGACGCGGCGCAGCGCCTGCAGGAGCTGCGCTTTGCCTGGCCCGCGGCCGAGCTGCGGCAGGACGAGGCCCAGGCGCAGCACCTGATGGGCCAGGTCTTTCCCGCCACGCCCCAGCCCGGCCGCCTGCACCTGCTGCTGCGCGGCACCAACTTCCAGCTCAAGGTCTGGGAGGCGCTGTTGCGCCTGCCGCCAGGGCGGCGTGTCTCCTACACCCAGCTCGCTGCGCTGGCGGGCCGGCCCAGGGCCCAGCGTGCCGTGGGCAGCGCACTGGCGGCCAACACCATTGCCTATCTGATTCCCTGCCATCGCGTGATCCGTGAGAGCGGAGAGAGCGGTCACTACCGCTGGGGCGATGAGCGCAAGAGCGCCATGCTGGCCTGGGAGGCTGCGACCTCTACACCCATGACCGCCGAGCCTGCATAGGCCGCGCCAGAACCCGCACGCCACCCCCGTGTTCTGTGGCGCGGCCTGCAGCAACGGGCCTGCTGGGGCAAGATCACCAGGTCTTTTGTCTTCCTTCCCCCTCTGCATCCCATGACCACCCTGTTCACCCCCCTGCAAGTGGGCGCATTGAATGTGCCCAACCGTATCTTCATGGCGCCGCTGACGCGCGCCCGTGCCGGCGAGGCACACCTGCCCAACGCCATGATGGCCGAGCACTATGCCCAGCGCGCCAGCGCCGGCCTGCTGATCGCCGAGGCCACCATGGCCATGGAAGGCAACTCGGCGTTCTGGAAGGAGCCGGGCGTGCACTCGCAAGCCCAGGTGGAGGGCTGGCGCCTCGTGACCGACGCCGTGCACGCCGCGGGCGGCCGCATCTTCCTGCAGGTCTGGCACGGCGGCCGCGCCTGCCACCCCGATCTCAATGGCGACGCCCAGCCCGTGGCACCGAGCGCCATCGCCATCACCAGCGACATGGTGCACACGCCCAAGGGCAAGGTGGCCTATGCCGAGCCGCGTGCCCTGCGCGACGACGAGCTGCCGGGCATCGTGGCCGGCTTCAGGAAGGCGGCCGAAAACGCCAAGGCCGCGGGCTTCGACGGCGTGGAAGTGCACGGCGCCAACGGCTATCTGCTCGACGAGTTCCTGCGCGATGGCGCCAACAAACGCAGCGGTCCCTACGGCGGCCCGCGTGAAAACCGCGCTCGCCTGCTGTTCGAGGTGCTCGAAGCCACCTGCGCCGTCTGGGGCAGCGAGCGCGTGGGCCTGCGCCTGTCGCCGCTCAACAGCTTCAACAGCATGATCGACAGCGACCCCGTGGGCCTGACGACCTGGCTGGCCGGTGAGCTCAACCGTTTCGAGCTGGCCTACCTGCACCTGATGCGTGGCGACTTCAAGGGCATCCAGAAGGGCGATGTGATGACGCCCGCCCGCGCCGCCTACAAGGGCGTGCTGATCGGCAATATGGGCTACAGCGGTGCCGAGGCGGCCCAGGCCGTGGCCAGCGGCCAGCTCGACGCCGTGGCCTTCGGCGTGCCCTTCCTGGCCAACCCCGACCTGCCCGAGCGCCTGCGCATCGGTGCACCGCTGAACCCGGCCAACCCCAAGACCTTCTATACCGAAGGCCCCGAGGGTTACACCGACTACCCGCGCTGGCAGGGCGAGACGCAAGCCGCCTGAGCCGGCGCCTTTGATCTGCGTCAACGAGGCTGCGCCCGGCTCTTGAGAAGCCGGGCGGTGCTCCCTATATTTTTTGCAGAGCCGTGCGCGGTGCGCGGCCTGCAAGAAGCTGGAGGACACCATGAACTCTCTGATTTCACGCGGCAGCCTGTTTGACGATTTCTTCCGCGACGTGGCGCCGGGCTTTTACGTCAAGCCGCTGCACGGCGACTCCCTGCCCAGTCCAGGCGCGATCAAGATGGACGTGAAGGAGAACGGCGGCGCCTACACGGTCTCGGCCGAAATCCCCGGCGTGCGCAAGGAAGACATCCACGTCACCATCGAAGGTGGCATGGTCATGGTGCGCGCCGAGGTCAAGCAGGAAGACCAGCAGACTGAAGGCGACAAGGTGCTGCGCAGCGAGCGTTACTACGGCTCGGTCTCGCGCGGCATCCAGTTGCCGCAGGACGTGGACGAGAGCCAGGCCAAGGCCAGGTACGACAACGGCGTATTGACGCTGACGCTGCCCAAGAAGCAGGTGCTCGCCGGGCAGAAGCTGCGCATCGAGTAGGGCTCGGGCGCCGGCCCGGAAAAGACGGGGGCCTTGGCCCCCGTGCTGCCTGTCTTCCTGTGCTCAGCGTGCGCTCAGCAGCTCCGGCACGTGCAGCAGGATGAACTCGTTGTCATCGTTGCGGCCCAGCTCGCGGCCCGAGGAATAGGGCAGGTTGTTGTCGTTGGCGATGACGATGTGCTCGGCGTCCACCACGTCCACGTCCTCGATGGTCACGAAGGGGAAGGTGAACTTGCCGTTTGCGCCGCCCACCTTGGCCACGCCCTGGGGGTCCTGGATGTCGAGCAGGTCCACGTAGCCGATCTTGCGCATGAAGCCGTCGGCGTCCACCTCCTTGAGGCTGACCTTGTAGACGCGCTTGAACTTCGCCGGCACGTTCTGGCAGTCCGGGCGCGCCGGGCCGTTGCAGGCGGTGTGCTCCAGGCCCTCGCCGTTGTCGCGCTCGATGATCAGGCCGGTGTTGGCGTCGATCATGTTGAAGTCGCCGATGTTGTTGCCCTTGAGTTCGAGCGCGTATTTCCAGGAGCGGCCGGTCCACTTGCCTTGGGTCACGTTGAACTCCAGCACGCGCAGGACCTCGCGGCCGTCCTTGTTTTCCCACTGCTTGCCGGCTTCGTCCCACAGCGGGCCCTCGAGCAGGGGATAGAGGAACTGGCCGTCTTTGCTGGCGGCCATGCCCTCGTAGCCGCGCGAACGGCGGATCGGTGTGCTGAAGGCGCCGGGCACTGCAGGCGGGGTGACGCTGTAGTGGTCGGGCGAGCGGGTGAGCTTGCCGTCGACATAGGTGTCGTGCACGGCCAGCACCTTGCCTTTGCGGTCGGTCTGGATCAGGTAGGGGCCGAGTTCATCGCCGAACCAGACGTGGTTGCCGATGATCTGCATGGACTCGATGTCGAAATCGGCGCCGGTCAGGTAACGCTTCTTCGTGCCTTCGTTGACGATGAGGAAGGGCACTTTGTGGTCGGGGTCGTGCAGGAAGAAGGTCTGCAGGCGCCGGACCTTTCCGCTCTTCCAGTCGGGCTTGACCTGATGGAACATGAGCATGGCGTCGGGCGAATTGGCCTTGCTGCCGAAGCCGTTGTCGGTCAACACCCAGTAGCTGCCGTCCGTCATGGCCTTGATGCCCGAGAAGCCCTGCACGGGCTGGCCCTTGAAGGGCAGGCTGATGCCCGTGGGCTTGGGGGCGTCCTTGGCCGAGAGGTAGGAACTGCCCGCGATCACGCCCAGGCGGTCTTCGCGGCGGCCGTTGGGCGTGGTGTACTTGCCCGAGGTCTGCACACTCGCCGGTGCGTCCTTGGGCGCGGCGATGTAGGTCTGCGCCGGCAGCAGCGCGTGGCCGGCGAGCGTGGCGGGGAAGGCGCTCTGCGCCTGGGCGGGCAGGGTGGAGCCGAGCAGCAGCAGGGACAGCAGGGGAGCGATGCGCATGGTGACAGGCTTGCGGTGGTTGGAAAGCCCGCATGCTAGGCAGCGCAGATGACAGTCGCGTGACTGTCGGGTCTCACATCATGGCGTAGCGCTTCTTGGTCTGTACCGCGTTGGCGATGTAGCCGCGCGTCTCCGCATAGGGCAGCTTGCTGCGCAGCGCGGTGTACACATCGTCGGGGCGCATCGCGTTGACGGCGTCCAGCGCCTCGTCCTGGCGCGCACGGCCGTTCTTGTTGCTGAAGGCGCGGTAGACATTGCTCGGCCCCGTGTTGTAGGCGGCGATGGCGCAGTACTCGCGTGAGAGCGGGTCGCGGATCTCGCGCAGCGGGCTGTCGAACAGCAGTACGCCGAGGTAGGCGGTGCCGAACTCGATGTTGTTCTCGGGCGCGAAGAGAAATTCCTTGGTGGGGATCACGTCTTCGCCGCGTGCCTTGCGGTAGGCCTCGCGCCCGCCGCTGGTGGGCACGAGCTGCATCAGGCCGTAGGCCGGGGCGCTGGAGACCGCATAGGGGTTGAAGGCGCTTTCGATGCGGATGATGGTGTAGATCAGGCTGCGGCTCACGCCGGTCTTCTCGGCGTTCTCGCGCACCAGGCTGGCGTACTGCAGCGCGCGTTTGTCGATGAAGGTGTTGATCATCTTCATCTGCACGGAATAGACAGTGCGCGGCT
>CAMLNH010000044.1 GCA_946481355.1 uncultured Curvibacter sp. | reverse complement strand
TTTCTGCTGGCCTGCGTCCTCTGGTCCGACGTGCGCGAGGGCTGGGCCCAGCGGCAGAAGAAGCAGCACGCCCACCCGGCGCTGCAGGACGCGATCGACGATGTCTTCAATGCGCGCATCGGTGATGTGTCGGGCCGCGGCAAGCTGGCCGCCGACATGCGCGAGATCTGGATGATGCAGCCGCGTTTCGACAAGCGCGTGGGCAGCGCACCCTTTGGCCTGGTCGAGCAGCCGCGCTTCCGCGCGGGTTTCGACTTCATGCGTCTGCGCGCCGACGTGGGCGAAATCGACGTGGTGCTGGCCGACTGGTGGCAGGAGTTCAGTACCGGAGACGACAACCTGCGCGATGATCTGATGGAGCAGGCGCGTGAGGAGCTGGCGCGCCAGCGTGCCAAGGCACCGCGCACGACCCGCGCCGGCGCGGAGCGTCCGCCAGCACGTGCTGAAGAAGAAGCGCGCGAGGCCGCGACGGAAGAAGGTACTGCGCCCCGCAAGCGGCGCCGCCGCCGCCGTTCCGGCGCGAAGAAAGCCGGCGACGGAGCACCGGACACCCAGGATTGAACATGGGCGCGTCCGCGCAGCAGACGGCCTACGTCGCACTCGGCGCCAATCTGGGCGATGCGCCGGCCACCGTGCGCCAGGCCCTGCGCGACCTGGATGCCTTGCCGCAGACGCATGTGCTGCGCACTTCAGCCCTGTACCGAAGCGCGCCGGTCGACGCCTCGGGCCCGGACTTCATCAACGCCGTGGCCGAGCTGCGCACCGGCCTGTCCGCCCATGAGTTGCTCGCGCAGCTGCAGCGCCTGGAGCAGCAGGCCGGGCGCGAGCGGCCCTGGCGCAATGCACCGCGCACGCTGGACCTGGACATCCTGCTCTACGGCGGGCTGCAGCTGGACGATCCCGTGCTGACCCTGCCGCACCCGCGCATGTGGGAGCGGGCCTTCGTGCTGCGGCCCCTGGCCGACATTGCGCCGGCCCTGGTCAGCCCGCAGCAGTTGCAGCGGGTGGAACAGCAGTGTGTGGAACCTCTGGCCTCCGGCGAGGCCAGCTCTAGAATGAATATGACTGGCAGCAGGAAACCGCGATGAACTTCAGAAACATGCATGTGGCAACCAAGCTCTGGCTTGGCGTGATCGTGATCATTGCCTCGCTGATGGCCTTGATCGCCTTTGCGGCGGTCCGTTCGGCCCGCCTGCAGGCCGAGAGCGAGGTGACGTTGCGGGCTCTCAACAGCCGCGTCAATGCCGTGAGCTCCTGGGCCGGTTTGACCGAGGCCAATGCGGTGCGGACCGTTTCCCTGGTCCAGACCTTCGACCCGGTGGTCGAAGGGCGCATGAGCGAGGAGATCAAGGTCACGTCGGCGCGCATCGCCAAGATCGAGCAGTCGATCGAGTCCATGAGCCTCAACGACGAGGAAAAGACCCAGATGGGTCAGATCGCCGGTCGACGTGCCGCGGCACTGGAGACGCGCAATCTGGCCCTCAAGGCCAAGGCCGACGGCGACAGCGAAGGGGCCCAGAGGCTGCTCAACGAGCGTTATCTGCCGGCCGTGCAGGCCTATGTGGCTTCGCTGCTTGAGCTGGCGACGATCGAGGAGCGTGCCGAGCAGCGCTACACCGAGGAGGTGCGGGCCGCCCGCAGCCTCACGCTCCAGATCGCCGGCGGGGCCGTCGTCGTGATCCTGGTCGGCATCCTGGCGGGTGCGGCGGTGCTGATCCGTTCGATCCGCCAGCCGCTCGAAGAGGCCAACCGGCTTGCTGCACGCATTGCCGAAGGCGATCTCAGCGCCAGCATCGATACGTCGCGCGGCGACGAGTTCGGTGACCTGATGAAATCACTGGCGCGCATGAACCAGGCGCTGGCGAGCATGGTGCAACAAGTGCGCCAGAGCACCGACAGCATCGCCACGGCCAGCGCCGAGATCGCCACCGGCAACCAGGACCTGTCGCAGCGGACCGAGCAGACTTCCGGCGATCTGCAGTCCACGGCCTCGGCCATGGACGAGCTCACCAGCACCGTGCAGCACAGTGCCGACAACGCGCGTCAGGCCTCGCAGCTCGCGTCCAGTGCCTCTGCCGTGGCGCAGAAGGGCGGGGCGGTGGTGCAGCAGGTGGTGTCCACCATGGACGAGATCAATGCCAGCAGCAAGAAGATCGCCGACATCATCGGCGTGATCGACGGCATTGCCTTCCAGACCAACATCCTCGCGCTCAATGCCGCGGTGGAAGCGGCGCGCGCCGGTGAACAGGGGCGCGGCTTCGCCGTGGTGGCCGGCGAGGTGCGCAGCCTGGCCGGGCGCAGTGCGGAAGCGGCCAAGGAGATCAAGGCCCTGATCGGCACCTCGGTCGAGAAGGTCGGCACCGGCACGCAGCTGGTCAGCCAGGCCGGCGACACCATGAACGAGATCGTGCAGTCGGTGCGGCGCGTGGCCGACGTGATCGGCGAGATCACGTCGGCGGCCGGTGAGCAGAGTTCGGGCATTGCCCAGGTCAATACCTCGATCGCCAATCTGGATCAGATGACGCAGCAGAACGCGGCCCTGGTGGAACAGAGCGCCGCGGCCGCCCAGAGTCTGCGCGAGCAGGCCGACCAGTTGGCCCAGGCCGTGGCGGTGTTCAAGCTCGCGGCCCAGGTCGCCCGAACTCCGGCAGCGCCCTTGCCGCGTGCGGCGCAGCCGCCACGCGTGTCGCCGCCAGCGCGGCAGACACCCGCGGCCAGGCCGGCCGTGGTGGCCTTGCCCGCAGCAGCGAAGCCGGCGCCCGCCATCGCCAAGGGTGCGTCGGACAGCGACTGGGAAAGCTTCTGAAGCGGCGGGCACTCAGCCCGCAGAACCGGGTCTGCAGCGCAGGCCCTTTTTCGTGCTCAGGCGATCTCGGCGATCAGCTCGATTTCCACACAGGCCCCGAGGGGAATCTGGGCCACGCCAAAGGCGCTGCGCGCGTGGGCGCCCTTGTCACCAAAGACCTGGGCCAGCAGTTCGCTGGCGCCGTTGGTGACCAGGTGCTGCTCGGTGAAATCGGGTGTGGAATTCACCAGCGACATCAGCTTGACGATGCGCTGCACACGGTTGAGGTCGCCCACGGCGGCCTGCAGCGTGCCCATCAGGTCGATGGCCACAGCGCGTGCGGCAGCCTTGCCCTCCTCGGTTGTCATGTTCCTGCCGAACTGGCCGACCCAGGGCTTGCCGTCTTTCTTCGCGATATGGCCGCTGAGAAAGACCAGCTTGCCGGTCTGCACGAAAGGCAGATAGGCGGCGGCGGGCGTGGCCACCGGAGGCAGGGTGATGCCGAGCTGCTTGAGCGTTTCTTGGATATTCATGGGGACTCCGTAGGGTTGCGGACTGCAGAACGCCCGATTGTCGGGTATTGTTGTCGACGCGCCGCGCCCCCTTGCACCTCGCCATGAAGAACCCTTTCGCCCAACTGCCGCGTGACAGCCGCGACACCCTGTTCCTGCTGGCGGTGATCGCCTGGGTGCTGCTGCCACATGCGGCGCACCTGCCCTGGTGGTGCAGCGTGCTGGCTGCGGGCATGCTGGCCTGGCGCGGCTGGCTGGCCTTCAGCCTGCGGCCCTTGCCCGGGCGCTGGTGGCTGCTGGTTGCGCTGGTACTCACGGTGGGCGCCACCTGGGCCACGCACCGCACCCTGCTGGGGCGTGACGCCGGGGTGACGCTGATCGTGGTGCTGCTCGCGCTCAAGACCCTGGAACTGCGCGCGCGGCGTGACGCCTTCGTGGTCTTCTTCCTCGGCTTCTTCACGATGCTGACGAACTTCTTCTACTCGCAGTCGCTGCTGACAGCCGCAGCCATGCTGCTGGGCCTCATGGGTCTGCTCACCGCCCTGGTCAACAGCCACATGCCTGCGGGTCGCCCCTCACTCTGGCAGTCGGCCCGGCTGGCCACGCGCATGACGCTGCTGGGCGCGCCCATCATGGTGCTGCTCTTCGTGCTCTTTCCCCGCATGGCGCCGCTGTGGGGCACGCCGGGGGACGCCATGAGCGGGCGCAGCGGTCTGTCGGGCCGCATGGAGGTGGGACAGATCACCAGCCTGGCGCTGGACGACAGCATTGCGCTGCGCGTGCGTTTCGAGGGCGAGCCCCCGCCGCAAGGGCAGCTCTACTTCCGCGGCCCGGTGCTGTCCACCTTCGACGGGCGCGAGTGGTCGCCCCTGCAGCCCACCTTCCGGGCCAACGACCGGCCCCGCGCCGACCTGCAGGTCAGCGGCCCGTCCGTACGCTACGAGATGACGCTGGAGCCGCATCGGCGGCCCTGGCTGCTCACGCTGGACGCCACGGCCAACCCGCCCGAGCTGCCCGGTGAGCTCGAGCCGCGCATGAGCGAGGAGCTGCAGTGGCGGTCCAGTGCTGCGGTCAACGATCTGCTGCGCTACCGCGCCGAGGCGCACACGGTCTTTCGCCATGGTCCGCAGCGCATGATGGCGGGCCTGAGCGACTATCTGGTGCTGCCCCCGGGCTACAACCCCCGGACCCTGCAGTGGGCGGTCGATCTGCAGCGCGAGACGGGTGGCGATCCGGTGGCCCTGATCGAGCGCGTGCTTGAGCGGTTACGCACCGGCGGCTACACCTACACGCTGGAGCCAGATCAGTATGGCCAGCACACCGCGGACGAGTTCTGGTTCGACCGCAAGGCCGGCTTCTGCGAGCACATGGCCTCGGCCTTTGCCGTGCTCATGCGTGCGGCCGGCATCCCGGCGCGCATCGTCACCGGCTACCAGGGCGGCGAGCGCAACAGCGTGGACCGTTACTGGGTGGTGCGCCAGAGCGATGCCCACGCCTGGACCGAGGTCTGGCTGGCGGGGCAGGGCTGGATGCGAGTGGATCCCACGGCCTCGGTCATGCCCGGGCGCATCGGCTCGCTGCAGCGCCTGCTGGCCCCGCGCGGCGCCGTGGCGACCGCGGTGGGCAACGTGATTAGCCCCACCTTCGTGCAAAGCGTGCGCGCCGTCTGGGATGCCGTCAACAACGCCTGGAACCAGCGCATCCTCAACTACACCCAGAGCCGGCAGCTCGACCTGTTGCGCGCGCTGGGCTTCGAGTCGCCGAGCTGGGAAGACTTGGGCTACCTGCTGCTGGGCGTGCTGGTGCTGGCCAGCCTGGGCGGGGCAGCCTGGACGCGCTGGGAACGCAGCCGGCGCGACCCCTGGTTGCGTCTGCTCGACCTCGTGCGCCAGCGTCTGCAGGGCGAGGGCCTGCAGCCCGGTGCGGCGGCCACGCCACGCGAACTGGCCCGCATGCTGGCCTCGCGGCACGATCCCGCGGACAATCGGGTACAGGCCATCCAGGCATGGCTGCGCCGTTTCGAAATATTGCGTTACGCCCCGGCGGGGGCAAGGCCCGGGGCCGATCTGGCAGCCTTGCGACGCGAATGGAATGAATTGAGCTGGCCCTCGTGAACCGACGTCTTCCCACCCTCCTGCTACTGGCCCTGCTCTGCGGTGCCCTGGCTTCGGCCCAGGCCAGCGCCCAGAAGAAGCCGCGGGCCAAGCGCGCGCAGGACAGCACCCCCCAACTGATCGAGGGCAGTGGCCCGGCCTATGCCGCCCGGCGTGAGGCCATGGCCCTGGCCGACGAGATTGCGCAGCAGCATGGGCTGGACCGCCGCTGGGTGCGCCGCACCCTCGGCAAGGCGCGCCATGTGCCGCAGCTGGCCAAGTTGGTCGTGCCGCCGCCCGTGAGTGCGCCGCGCAACTGGCAGCAGTACCGCAGCCGTTTTCTCGACGCGGAGCGCGTGCAGGCCGGTGTGGTCTTCTGGCAGACACACGACGCGTTGCTGCAGCAAGCCAGCCGCACCTACGGCGTGCCCTCGGAGATCATCGTCGGCATCATCGGTATCGAGACCTTCTACGGGCGCCATCTGGGGCGCTACCGCGTGCTCGACACCCTGACGACCCTGGCGCTGGATTTCCCGGCCGAGCACCCGCGCGCGGCCGCGCGCGCGGCCTTCTTCCGCAGCGAGCTGGGCGAGTTTCTCAAGCACCGCCATCAGGCCGGCCTGGATCCGCTGAAGGCACGTGGCAGCTACGCGGGCGCCATGGGCATCCCGCAGTTCATGCCCTCGAGCTGGGCCCGCTATGCGGTGGACTTCGACCGGGACGGCCGCATCGATCTGCTCGACAGCCCTGCCGACGCCATCGGCTCCGTTGCGCATTACTTCAAGGCCTTCAACTGGAAGCCGGGCATGCCCACCCATTACGCAGTGGACTTCGACTACTCGCGGCTGGACATGGACACCCTGCTGGCCCCCGACATCAAGCCCACCTTCGGGGTCGATCAGTTCGCCGCCAAGGGCGTGGTTCTGGGCCCGGCGGGCCAGCAGCACGAGGGGCCGCTGGCGCTGGTAGAACTGCAGAACGGCGACTATTCGCCCAGCTATGTGGCGGGCACCGAGAATTTCTATGCCGTCACGCGCTACAACTGGAGCAGCTACTACGCACTCGCGGTGATCGAGCTCGGTGAGGCCGTGGCCCAGGCGCGCCGGGCGGTGCAGGGGACGCAGACTCAGGCCAGCACCACGGATTCGAACACCGGGTGCAGCGTGTCGACCCAGAGATCCACTTCCGATTCTCCGATCTGCAGATAGGCCAGGCAGGTCGGGCCGTATTGCGCCCATTCACGCTGGATCTGCACGCCCTCGAAATCCGCCACCAGATGCTCGGCCACCGTGGCCAGCGCCACCAGGGTGCGCACCCCGGCCGGGATAGAGCTCACGCGCAGCACATGAAAGTCATGGTGCAGACGGATCGCGAAGGCGATCACCGGCGGCAGGTACCAGGTGCGCGCCACGATGGCGCCCACCACCGCGTGGTCGGTGCGGTGCGCGGCGTTTTCCGTTTCCGTGAAGCTGCGGTCCTGTCTTGCCATGGCTTCGGCCAGGGTGCCGGCGTAGCCGCGCAGGCCCTGCAACAGGATGGGCAGGCCCACATGCATGAAAAGGCCGCAGGTTTGCGCCACCTCGGCGTCCACGCCATGGAGCTGACGCGCGATGAAGGCCATGGCCAGCGAGCGCCGGGTCGAGGTCTCCCAGAAATGCTCCAGCAGCGGCGAGTGGGCCGGGATGCTGCTGCGTGCCAGAAAGCCCGTGAGGATGGCCGTCGTCTGGCCCAGGCCCAGCAGGCTCACGGCTTCGGCCACTGTGTGCGCGGGCCTCGCCCGGCTGTAGAGCGGGCTGTTGGCCAGGCGCAGCAGGGCTGCCGCCATGGCCACGTCGCTGCCGGCAATGCGCGTGACCTCGGCCGGGTCTGGATCGGGCTGGCGCATCTCCAGCTGCAGCGCGGTGAGCAGTTCGGGGCAGGGCGGGATCACGATGTCGCGCACCGGACCTTCGGCACGGGCCTGATCCAGCTCCCGGTCGATGTCGGCGATCTGCAGGGAGGCCGGCCTGGCTGCTTTCGTCATGATGGGAGAATCATCGCCGCGCCGCTGCCGCGGCGCAACTGCGGTTTTTACCCACGCGGGCGATGCTGCCAGTAGCGGCGGCGCTTGATGCGCTCGCAGCGTACCTGATCGGCCTGCACGGAAGCCCAGCGTGCCGCGCCGCAGTGCGCAGAGTCCAGCAACCGCACCTCGCGTTCGGCGTAACGCGCCAGCACTTCGGCGGCCGGGTGGCCATAGCGGTTGCGGTAGCCGGCCTGCACCAGGGCCCAGCGCGGTGCCACGGCGTCGAGAAAGGCCGCCGTGCTCGAGGTCTTGCTGCCATGGTGCGGCACCAGCAGCCAGTCGGCGCGCAGCGTGGCCTTGTCGGCCAGCAGGCGGGCCTCCTGTTCCTTCTCGATGTCTCCGGCCAGCAGGGCTGTCTGTACGCCATTGCTGACACGCAGTACACAGGACAGGGCGTTGCTGCGTCGCACGCGCCCGTAATCCTCGGACCGGGGATGCAGCACTTCGAACTGCACGCCGTCCCAGGTCCAGCGCTGGCCGGCCTCGCAGCGCTGTGCGACTTGCCCGACCAGCAGCTCATGCGCCGCGTCCAGCGAGCTCAGCAGGCGGGCCTGCGGCTGGGCCCCCAGCACCGAGGCAGACCCGCCCGTGTGATCGCTGTCGCGATGGCTCAGCACCAGGGTGTCCAATCGCACGCCCTGGGCGCGCAGCAACGGCACCAGCACGCGCTGGCCCGCGTCGCTGTCGTTGGCATAGCGCGGCCCCGTGTCGTAGAGCAGGGCGTGCGAGGCCGTGCGCACCAGCACGGCATTGCCCTGGCCCACGTCGGCGGCCAGCAGTTCGAACTGTCCGGGGGGCGGTGCGGACGGCTGCCACAGCAGTGCCGGCAAGAGCAGGGGCAGGCCGGCCAGCCGCACCGGCCCGGGCAGGCGCAGGACCAGCAGCAGGCCGCCGAGCACCGCGGCCAGCCCGGCCCACAGCGGGGCCTGGGCCACGGCCAGCGTGGCCAGCGGCAGGCTGGCGAGCTGGGCCAGCAGCGCGCCCAGGATCTGCACGGCCCAGGCTGCGACATCCCACAGCGGTGCCCAGAGTGTGCCGAGCAAGGCCAGCGGCGTCACACCCAGCGTCACCCAGGGAATCGCCAGCAGATTGGCCACGAGGCCGATCAGAGAAACTTCGCCGAAGAACAGCAGCGTCAGCGGCGCCAGGGCGAGCGTGATCAGCCACTGCTCGCGCAGCAGGCCCAGCAGCCGCGCGCGCAGGGTGCGTGGCGCGTCCGCTGCCTCGTGGCCAATGCCGGCAAACAGCACGCCCACGGCCACGAAGCTCAGCCAGAAGCCAGGCTGCAGCAGGGCCCAGGGGTCGACGGCCAGCACCACGGCTGCTGTCAGCAGCCAGAGCTGAGGCCAGGGCCAGCGCCGCGCCGTCAGACGCAGCAGCGTGGCCGTGGCCAGCATGAGCACGGTGCGCTGGGCCGGCACGCCCCAGCCGCTGAAGAGCGCATAGGCGGCAGCCAGCGCCAGGCCACCCAGCAGACCGGCGTGCTGGGCTGGATACAGCAGGCACAGGCGCGGTGAGGCGCGCCAGAGCCCGCGCAGCAGCAGAGCTGCCAGCCAGGCAAACAGCGTGATGTGCAGGCCCGAGATGCTCATCAGGTGGGCCACACCGGTGGCGCGGAACACATCCCAGTCGCTGCGCGCGATGGCCTGCTGGTCGCCCGTGACCAGGGCCGCGACCACGCCCAGGGCGCGTGCCCGGGCCTGCTCCTGCGCCGTCTCGGGCAGGGCTGGCGCGCGCTGCTGAATCGCATCGCGCACCTGCTGGCGTGACAGTTCGACCGGATGCTCGCCCGTTGGCCCCAGGCCTTGCGGCAGCGGGTCCTTGCGGCCGGTGCGCACATAGCCCGTGGCCTGCAGGCCCTGCTCCCAGAGCCAGAGCTCGAAATCGAAGCCGTGGGGGTTGCGTGCGCCGTGCGGGGCGCGCAGCCGGACGTTGAAGCGCCAGCGTTCGCCGGCCTGCAGTTCGGGCGCCTGCAGAAAAGGTTCGAGCACGGCACCGTCCTCGTTGCGAAAGCCGCCGTACCAGCTCAGATAAAGGCGTGGCGGTACCTGCACGGTGCGACCGTCCAGCGTGGCCTGTTCAACGCTGAAGCGAAAGCGCGTGCTGTTCTCGCCGAACTGCGGCATGGCGCTGATGCGTCCTGTGACGCTGAGGTCGCGGCCTTCGAGGGCCGGGGCCAGCGCCTGCTGCTGAAAGTGGGTGGCGCGCAGGCCGGTGCTGGCGTGGGCCAGCAGGGCGGCGACCACAAAAGCCAGCAGCTGCCGCAGCGCCGGGCGTGACAGCCGGCGCAAGATCAGCAGCAGCGCAAGTGCCGTCGCCAGTGTCAGGGCGTAGGCGGCCACCGGCCGGAGCTCGGGCTGTTGCAGCTGCAGCGTCAGGCCCGCGATGCCGCCGAGCAGGCAGGGGGTCAGCAGCCGGGCGGGCGTTGCGGTGGGCTGGTCATGCATGAAGCGATGCTAATCGGGCCTGGCCGGGGATGCGTCGCATGAAGATGGGAGGCGCTAGTAGAGGGCCAGCGCTTGCAGGCATTGACGCCTGTGCGCTTCGCCCTGGGCCGGCGCCAGTTCCGAGCCCCGCAGGCGCAGCCCGTAGTCCAGCTCCTGGGCCTCGGCCTGCAGTACCCAGGCGCACAGGCGCGAGAGGCGCTGTTCGGTGGTGGCGCCATAGGTCTCGTTGAGGTCCAGCCAGAGCTGGAAATGCTGGGCCTGCAGGCTGTCGCGGCTCACGAGCTCATCGGTCTTGGCGGCTTTCTTCCAGACGATGCTCTTGAGCGGGTCGCCGCGGCGGTAGGGGCGCACACCGTCGAACTCGCTGCTGGCCACATGGCGTGCGGCCGCACCGCCGCTGCTGTGGGGCTGGCCCGGCGGCAGCGGCGGGGGCGAGGCCTCGGCCTGTGGGTAGACCAGCACGCTGGCGGCGGGACGCCAGAGCGTCCAGACGCGGAAGATGCCCAGCGGAAAGCGCGTCTCGGCGCTGAGCGTGGGGAGGTCGTGGCGGCCGCGCGGCAGGCCGGGCAGCACAAGTTCCACATCACTGCTGCCCAGGCCCGGCACGTCGCACCAGACCCAGTGCGCGGCCTCATCCGGCGTGTGCACGCGCAGGCCGATGCCGTAACGTGCGCTTTTGCGTGCGTTGTGCAGGGTGATGCGCAGCCGCGTGGGCGTGCCGGCGTGATGCGCCTCTGCCGGGTGCAGCACCAGGGTGAGACCACGCAGCGTGCCGTGCGAGATGTGCATGCTGACCACGGCGCAGCCGCCGAGCAGGAAGGTCAGCAGATAGCCCAGATTGAGCTGGTAGTTGATGGACGCGACCAGCAGCACCAGCAAGGTGGCGGCCAGCATGAAGCCTGCGCGCGTGGGCAGGATGTAGACATTGCGCTGGGTCAGCGTGTGCGTGTCGCTGCGCGGCAGACGTGACTGCCACCAGTGCTGCCAACGGGCGCGCACATGGCCCAGGGGATGCAGCAGGGGGTTGGGCAGAGGCGGTGCCGCGCTCATGGTCATGGGGCGGATGACCTCAGGGCAGGGGGACGGCGTCAATCATGGCGCGCACCTGTTCCAGCGGGCCGCGGCCGGCGCTGGCCACGGGCACCAGGCGGTGGGCTGCGGTCTGCGGCAGGATGGCCTGCACGTCGTCGGGTGCCACATAGTCGCGGCCGCTGATCAGGGCCTGGGCCTTGGCCGCGCGCAGTACGGCCAGGCCGGCGCGGGGCGAGAGGCCCTGCACGAACCAGCGGCCGTTGCGCGTGGCGGCGATGAGGTCCTGCAGATAGTCGAGCAGGGGTGGTGCGGCATGGATGGCGAGCACCTGCTGCTGCAGGGCCTTGAGCTCCGCAGAACTCAGGAGACCGGGCAACTGCTCGACCATCTCGCGGCGTTCGCGGCCGGCCAGCAGCTCACGCTCGGCCGCGCGGTCGGGGTAACCCAGCGAGATGCGCATGAGGAAGCGGTCCAGCTGCGATTCAGGCAGCGGGTGGGTGCCCAGTTGTTCCTGAGGGTTCTGGGTGGCGATCACGAAGAAGGGCAACGGCAGGGGCCGCGTCTCGCCTTCGATCGTGACCTGGCGCTCTTCCATGGCTTCGAGCAGGGCGCTCTGGGTCTTGGGGCTGGCGCGGTTGATCTCGTCGGCCAGCAGCACCTGGGCGAAGATGGGGCCGGGGTGAAAGACAAAGGTGTTCTGGTTGCGGTCGTAGATGGACACGCCAGAGAGGTCGCTGGGCATGAGGTCGGCCGTGAACTGCACGCGCGAGAACTGCAGGCCGA
>CAMLNH010000043.1 GCA_946481355.1 uncultured Curvibacter sp. | reverse complement strand
CCACCGATGGTATGGACCTCACGGTGCAGGCAGGTGGCATCCACGCGCTCATCGGCCCGAATGGCGCGGGCAAGACCACGCTGATCCAGCAGCTCTCGGGGGCACTGGCGCCGGACGCCGGGCGCATCGTCTTCGACGGTCAGGACATCACGGCCCTGTCCATGCACGAGCGCGTGCACCGCGGCCTGGCACGTTCGTACCAGATCACCAGCATCTTTGCGCGCCTGTCGGTGCTCGACAACGTGGCCCTGGCGCTGCAGGCACGCACCGGGGCTAGCCTGCGCTTCTGGCCGGCGGCGCGCGGCGAGGTGCAGCGCTACACGGCCGCAGCCGGGGTGCTTGCGCGCGTCGGTCTGGGTGAGCGCAGCGCGCAGCTCGCCGGCGCGCTCTCGCACGGCGAGCAACGCCAGCTCGAGGTCGGCATCGCCCTGGCCACGGGTGCCAAGCTGCTGCTGCTCGACGAGCCCATGGCCGGCATGGGGCCCGAGGAGTCCGAGCGCATGGTGGCCTTGCTGCAGAGCCTGCGCGGCGAGTGCACGCTGCTGTTGGTGGAGCATGACATGGACGCCGTGTTCCGCCTGGCCGACACGATTTCGGTACTGGTCAGCGGGCGCATCATCGCCAGCGCGGCACCCGAGGCCATCCGCGCCGACGCCGAAGTGAAGCGTGCCTATCTCGGCGACGAACTGGAGGCGGGGGTCTGATGCAGACAAGCGCGCCGACGTCGATGGCTCGTCCCGCCGCCCGCCGCCCGCTGCGGGCCTGGCGGTACTTCCAGGTCTGGACGCTGCTGATCGGCCTGAGCCTGCAGTTGCACCTGGGTTACCTCTACCTGGTGGACTACATGAATCCCGTGCCCGAAGCGGCGCAGCTGGTGCAGTTGCCTGTCGAGGTGCTGCAGGTGCAGGACCGCGTGCCCCATCTGCAGGTCAGGCTGGCCAACGACTCGCAGCGCGGCATGGAGTTTCCGGTGTCGGCGGCCTTCTTTGCGCCCACCCACACGCCCCTGCAGGACGGCGAGTGGGACAGCCTGGGCGGCTGCATGGGCTATGTGCTGGGCGTGCCCGTGCGCTGGGTGCGCGGCGAAGAGCGCTTTCGCATCTGGGAGCTGCATTGCGGCCCCGTGCACCGGGTCTACGAGGAATTCAGGGCCGCCTATGCGCAGACCCTGCAGGATGCCCAGCGCAGCCTCGAGTGGCATGGTGGCCTCATCCTGCTGCTCACGCTGGTCGTGCTGGTGCTGGAACGGCGCGCCATGTGGCGCCGGGAGCGCCGGGCATGAGTGCCTTGCTCGAAGTCCGCGATCTGCAGACCGCCTATGGCGCCAGCCAGGTGCTGTTCGGCATCAGCTTCAGCGTGTCCGCCGGCGGCGTGGCCACTTTGCTGGGGCGCAACGGCATGGGCAAGACCACCACGGTGCGTTCCATCCTGGGCCTCACGCCGCCGCGCACCGGCGAAGTGCGCTTCCTGGGCGAACGCATCGACGGCCTTGCGCCCGACCGCATCGCGCGCATGGGCCTGGCCCTGGTGCCCGAGGGCCGGCAGATCTTCCCCAACCTCACGGTCGAGGAAAACCTGCGCGCCTTCGCCGCCAACCGGCGCAGCCGAGCCGAGCCCTGGACGCTCGATCGCGTCTACGCGCTCTTCCCCGCGCTGGCGCAGCGCCGCCGCAACTTGGGCAACCAGCTCTCGGGCGGCGAGCA
Source organism: uncultured Curvibacter sp. (assembly GCA_946481355.1). The sequence continues at coordinate 10,410 of CAMLNH010000043.1, read as the reverse complement.
GCAGATGCTGGCCATCGCCCGCGCGCTCATGACCAACCCGGAACTGCTGATCCTCGACGAGGCGACCGAAGGCCTGGCGCCGCTGATCCGCGAGCAGATCTGGACCTGTCTGGACCAGCTGCGCGCTCAGGGGCAGAGCATTCTGGTGATCGACAAGTACGTGCAGCGCCTGATCCGCCTGGCCGACAGCCATACCGTGATCGAACGCGGGCGCGTGGTCTGGTCCGGCTCGTCAGCGGAACTTGCGGCCGATCCCGGACTCTGGCATCGGTACCTGGGCGTCTGAGCGCCTGTTCCTGGTCTCCCGGGTACGCCGCACCCGGGCCCGTCTTTTGAGTCCCCGCTTTACCTAGGGGAAACACTGATGTGGCCTAATTCTTGCGGTTCCGAACCCGAACCTCGTTCCCGATCACAAGACCATGCAAGGCCCCGCTTCCCTCCTGCAGTCCACCGCCCCGATGTGGCGCGGTTTGCATTGGTGGCTGGTGGCGGTCCTGCTGGCCACAGGCTTGCTGTCCTGGTCCTGGGCGCGCCCGGCCATGCCCGCAGGGCATAGCGAACTGACGTATTTGATGCCGCGGGCCAGCGCACATGCGCAGGGCACGGCTTTCGAGCCCGCCGCCGGGGCGACGCAGATCACGATGCAGACACCGATCTGCGGCAAGCCGCTGCTGACCAGCACGCCGACGCTCGACCAGGTTTTCAACGAGATTGCCGACCAGGACATCCCGTCCTGCCCGGGCCTGTGGCTCGCCCTCCTGCAGGGCGCCCCGGCCCAGGCACCGCAGCCCGAATTGCCGCAGATCGAACGCCAGCCCCTGCTGCGTCCGCCTGCGCGCCTGGGCTGACCTCCCGCTTCTGCTCCTGGGCTCACGCCCGGCCTGGCAAGACCTGGCCGGCTGCGGCATGCCGTTTCTTACCGAGGATTGAATGAACAAGACCAAGACCTGGCGGCGTTGGATTGCCAGCCTCCTGCTGTGCCCCCTGGCCGCCACGGCCCAGCCAGCCGGCGAACCGCCGCTGCTGGCGACCGCCCCGCCCGCCACCGCGGTTGCGGCAGCCGAGGCCGGCACTGCCTACACCCTGGATGCGCTGGTGCAGCTGGTGCTGACCCACAACCCCGCGCTGCTGGGTGCGCGCAGCGCGCGCACCCAGGCCGAGGCCGGCATCCGTTCGGCCGGGGCCCTGCCCAACCCGCGGCTGGAACTGAGCGACGGCCGCCAGCGCCCCAACGGTGTCGGCGGCAGCAGCGGCAGCATCTCCGGCTGGGGAGTCTCCCAGCTGATCGAGAACCCCTGGCTGCGCAGCGCACGCGTTGAGGCTGCCGAGCAGGGCCTGCGCAGCAGCGAGGCCGAGCTGGGTCTGACGCGCAGCGAAGTCGTGGCCCAGGTCAAGCTGCGCGCCTACGAGGTGCTGCTGCGCATCGAGGAATCGCGCGCCGCCGATGACGAGGTGACGCTGCTGGAGCAGACGCGCGACCGCGTGCGCCTGCGCGTCAACAGTGGCGAAGCCGCGCGCTACGAGATCATCAAGGCCGAAGCCGAGTTCATCAGCGCGCGCCAGCGCCAGCAGACCGCCCAGCTGGCCGTGGAGCAGGCGCGCATCCGCCTCAACCAGCTCGCTGGCGGCCAGCTGCCCCTGGGCTGGACGCTCAGCGCCCGCCTCGACGACGCCCTGCCGCTGGTGCAGGCGCCGCCGCTGCGCGAACAGCTGCTCAGCACCAACCCCGAGCTGCAGAGCCTGCGTGCCCAGTTCGAACGCCAGCAGGCGCGCGTGCGTGAAGCCAGCGCCAGCCGCTGGCCCGGCGTGGAACTGCGCTACAACGACCTGCGTGATCCCGACAACCGCCAGGGCGTGATCGGCGCCAGCATCCAGATCCCGCTGCTGGATCAGAAGCGTGGCCCGCGCGCCGAGGCCGAGGCCGAGGCCACGCGCGCACGTACCCGGCTGGAGGCGCGGCAGATCGAGCTGCAGCTGCAGCTGGACTCGGCCGTGATGGCACTGGAGATGGCACGCCTGCGTGTGGAAGCCCTGGGCCAGGGCGCCATCCAGGACGCCGAGGCCGCCGTGCGCGTGGCCCAGGCCGCCTACCGCTATGGCGAGCGCGGCATCCTCGACGTGCTCGACGCGCAGCGCGTGCTGCGCACCGTGCGCGCCGATCTGCTGCAGGCCCGCTACCAGCAGCAGGCTGCCGCCATCGAAATCGATCTCCTGACCGGCCGCGAAGCCATCCAACCCTGACCCCGCAAGACGACACATCATGAACAAGCAACACACAACATTCCGGCCGGCGCTGCTGGCGACGCTGATCGCAGCCGCTGTGCTGGCGGGCTGCGGCCAGGGCGCGTCCGAAGGCAGCACGGCCGAGCCGGCCGTCGACCCCGATCTGGTGGTGGTCAGCGCCGAGATGGCGCGCAACTTCAAGGTCGCGCCGCTGGCCCTGCAGAAGCTCAGCACCGAGCGCGACCTGCCCGGGCGCATCGAAGCCAACGAACAGCTGGTCACGCGCATCGGCGCCTCCGTCACCGGTCGTGTCACCGAGGTCTATGCCGAGGTGGGCGCGCGCGTGCGCGCGGGCCAGCAGCTGGCCCGCGTGACCAGCCCCGACCTGACCAACGCCCAGCTCGCCTATCTGCGTGCCCACTCTGCGACCAATCAGGCGCAGCGTGCCGTCGAGCGCGCGCAGCTGCTGATCCAGGCCGACGTGATCGGCTCGGCCGAGCTGCAACGCCGAGAGGCCGAGCTGGCCATCGCCCGTGCCGAGCTGCGCGCCGCCACCGACCAGCTGCTGCTGCTGGGTGTGTCCGAGGAGTACATCGAGCGTCTGCGCGAGAAGGGGCAGCTCAGCGCCTACGCCGGCGTCAATGCCCCGCGTTCGGGGGTGGTGATCGAGCGCAAGGTCAGCCAGGGCCAGGTGGCCCAGCCCGGTGACCCGCTGTTCACGATTGCCGACCTCTCCAAGGTCTGGGTCGTGGGGGCGCTGCCCGAGCAGGATGCCGCCGCCGTGCAGATGGGCCAGCGCGTGGAGATCCGCGTGCCGGCCCTGCCCCAGCGCGAGTTCAAGGGCAAGGTTGTGTTCGTGAGCGACACCATCTCCCCCGACACCCGTACCCTGGTCGTGCGCACCGAAGTGGACAACGCCGACCGCGCGCTCAAGCCCCAGATGCTGGCCACGCTGCGCATCATCGGCGCGGCGCGCGAACAGCTGGCCCTGCCTGAAGCGGCCGTGGTGCGCGACAACGACAAGGACCACGTCTTCGTGCAGACCGCGGCGGGTCAGTTCCGTCTCACGCCCGTGGAGCTGGCGCCTGCGTCCAATGGTCTGCGTCCCCTGCTCAAGGGGCCGGCCGCCGGCACGCCCGTGGTGGTGGACGGCGCCTTCCATCTGAACAACGAGCGCAAGCGCGCTGAGCTGGAGTAAGCCATGCTGACCTCTCTGATCCGTGCCGCGCTCAGCCAGCGGCTGGTGGTGGTCGTGCTGGCGCTGGTGCTCTGCGCCTTCGGCCTGCGCGAAGCCACGCGCCTTTCGGTCGACGCCTTCCCCGACGTGACCAACGTCCAGGTCCAGATCGCCACCGAAGCCACGGGCCGCTCGCCCGAAGAGATCGAGCGTTTCGTCACCGTGCCGCTGGAAATCTCCATGACCGGTCTGCCCGGCCTGGTGGAGATGCGTTCGCTCAACAAGAGCGGCCTGTCCATCATCACCCTGGTCTTCACCGACGCCACCGACGTCTATTTCGCGCGCCAGCTCGTGCTGGAGCGCCTGATCGAGGTCACGCCGCGCATGCCCGAGGGCATCACCCCCGTGCTGGGCCCGGTCTCCACCGGCCTGGGCGAGGTCTACCAGTACACCCTGGACCATCCGGACGACGGCCAGCGCGCGCTGACCCCCGCCGAGCTGGCCGAGCGCCGCATCGTGCAGGACTGGGTGGTGCGCCCGCTGCTGCGCTCCATTCCCGGCGTGGCCGAGATCAACTCCCAGGGCGGTTATGTGCGCCAGTACCAGGTGCTGGCCAAGCCCGAGCGTCTGCTGCATCACAACATCAGCATCGAGCAGGTCTTCGAGGCGGTGGCCAAGAACAACGCCAACGCCAGTGGCGGCATCCTGCCGCAGCGCTCGGAGCAGTACCTGATCCGCGGCGTGGGTCTGATCCGTACCCTGGACGACATTGCCAACATCGTGGTGCGCGAGAAGAACGGCGTGCCGCTCTATGTGCGCGATCTGGCCGATGTGACCATCGGCCACGAGGTGCGGCAGGGCGCCATCATCAAGGGCGGCTACACCGAATCGGTTTCGGGCATCGTGCTCATGATGCGCGGCGGCAATGCCAAGCAGGTCGTCTCGCGCGTGCAGGAGCGCGTGCAAGAGATCAACAGCAAGAACATGCTGCCCGGCGGCCTGCAGATCGTGCCCTACTACGACCGCACCGAGCTGGTCGATTCCGCACTCTGGACCGTGGGCAAGGTGCTGATCGAAGGCATCTTCCTCGTGGTGGTGATCCTCTTCATTTTCCTGGGCGACGTGCGCTCCAGTCTGATCGTGGTGGCCACGCTCGTCATCACGCCGCTGACCACCTTCATCATGATGAACCGTTACGGCATCTCAGCCAACCTGATGTCGCTCGGCGGTCTGGCCATCGCCATCGGTCTCATGGTGGACGCCACCGTGGTGGTGGTGGAGAACGTGTTCCATCGCCTGGGCCAGGCCAAGGCGGGCGCCTCGCGCGTGCGCGTGATCCTGGACGCCACGCAGGAAGTGGCCACGCCCACGGTCTTCGGCATCGTCATCATCATGCTGGTGTTCCTGCCGCTGATGACCCTGCAGGGCATCGAGGGCAAGATGTTCGCGCCCCTGGCGCTGACCATCGTGATCGCGCTGGGCATCTCGCTGCTGGTCTCGCTGATCCTCTCGCCGGTGCTGTGCTCCTACATCCTCAAGGGCGGGGCCGACCACGACACCAGGGTCATCGCCGTGCTCAAGGGCGCCTATCTCAGGCTGCTCGACCGCGCCCTGGCCAGGCAGAAGGCCACGCTGGCCGCGGCTGTGGGCCTGCTGCTGTTCTCGCTGGCGCTGTTCCCCTTCCTGGGCAAGTCCTTCATGCCCACCATGAAGGAGGGCGCGCTCACGCCGCAGATCAACCGGGTGCCCAGCATCTCGCTGGACGAATCCATCCGCCTGGAGATGGCGGCCATGAAGTCCGTGGCCGAGGTACCGGGTGTGCGCAGCGTCGTCTCCAAGCTGGGCCGCGGTGAATCGCCCGCCGATCCGGCCGGCCCCAACGAGTCCGACCCCATCGTGCTGCTGGATCCCGAGTCCGACCGCACCCAGGACGAGATCGACGAGGAGATCCGCCAGCGCCTCTCGGTCATCCCCGGCGTGCAGATCGTGCTCTCGCAGCCGATCTCCGAGCGGGTGGACGAGATGGTGACCGGCGTGCGTTCGCAGCTCGCCATCAAGATCTTCGGTGACGATCTGGGCGAGCTCAAGCGTGTGTCCGAGCAGATCGCGCGCATGCTGCGCAGCGTGCCCGGCGCACGCGACATCCGCATCGAGCGCCTCTCGGGCCAGCAGGCCCTGACCATCGACATCGACCGCAAGGCCATCGCGCGCCACGGCATCAATGTGGCCGAGGTGCACAACCTCATCGAAACGGCCATCGGTGGCAGGGAAGTCAGCCAGCTCTACGAGGGCGAGCGTCGCTTCGGCATCGCCGTGCGCTTCCCGGAAGCCGACCGCAACTCCATCGAGACCATCCGCAAGCTGCTGCTGCGTGCCCCCGACGGCGCCGTGGTGCCGCTGGCCTCGGTGGCCACCATCGAGCTGCGCGACGGCCCGGCCCAGATCAGCCGCGAGAGCGGCAAGCGTCGCGTGGTGGTGGGTGCCAACGTCGAAGGGCGTGACCTGGGCGGCTTCGTGCAGGAGGTGGAACAGCGCATCGCGAAAGAGGTCAAGGTGCCCGAGGGCTACTACTTCGTCTATGGTGGCCAGTTCGAGAACATGGAGCGCGCCATGGCCACGCTGACCATCATCGTGCCCATCACCATCGCGGCCATCTTCTTCCTGCTCTTCCTGCTGTTCAACTCGCTGAAACTGGCTTCGCTCATCATCCTGGTACTGCCCTTTGCCTCCATCGGCGGCCTGATCGGCCTGGCCGTCACGCGCGAATACCTCAGCGTGCCGGCCTCGGTGGGTTTCATCGCGCTGTGGGGCATTGCCGTGCTCAACGGTGTGGTGCTGGTGAGCTACATCCGCCGCCTGCGCGAAGACGGCATGGCCGTGATGCAGGCTGTGCGCGAAGGCTGCGTGGCGCGTTTCCGCCCCGTGATGATGACGGCCACCGTCGCCCTGCTGGGCCTGGTGCCCTTCCTGTTCGCCACGGGGCCGGGCTCGGAAGTGCAGAAGCCGCTGGCCATCGTGGTCATCGGTGGTCTGATTTCGTCTACATTGCTGACCCTGGTGGTGCTGCCGGCACTGTATCGCTGGTTTGATGAAAGCCCGATCGAGGCCTGATCAGAAGTCTGAGGAAGAATCACATGAAGAAAATGATGGAAATCCGCGCCATCGTGCGCCCCAGCCGCCTCTCGCAACTGCGCGAGGCGCTGCACGACATCCCCAACTTCCCCGGGCTCACGCTCATGAAGGCCGAGGGCTTCACCGCTCCGGCCGCCATCGGCAAGCGCACGGTGAAAGAGGAACTGGTCGACTACTCGCCCAAGATCATGGTGGCTGTGATTGCAGACGATGACATGGTGGAGGAGATCCGCAACACCATCATCGAAGCCTGCAGCACCGGCCAGATCGGCGACGGTCTGGTCTGGACGGTGCCCATCGCCAGCATGCACCGGGTGCGCAACGGCTCGGACATGCTGGCCGAGTGAGTTTCTTGCAAGTCTGAAATCGAAGAGCCCGGCGTGCCGGGCTCTTTTTTCATGGCTGGGGCCCGGGCTCTACCTGGACCGTGCCCTGAGCTGCGCCACTGTCGCCGGCTGCAGCTCGAAGCCGGCCGGCAGCCCCGGGTTGATGACCACGCCCAGGCCCGGCGCCATGCCCTGGAGCAGGTCCGCGAAATCGGTTGCCAGCCCGAAGCCGAAAGTGGTCTGGCGCTGGGTCCAGGCCGCAGAGCGCTCGGGCGCGGTGAAGATGGCCAGGAAGGGTGTTTTCTTGGTATCGGCGAGCACCATGGCGGTCGCGCCTTGATCCCAGTAGGCGCCGGCGTGGATGTGCTTGTCGGTCAGGACGTAGACCTGGGTGCCCAGCAGCGTCTGCACGAAGGCGGGCACGGGCATCTGGTTCTGCAGGGCCGCGACCAGGGCCCGCTCCAGATCGTTCAAGGGCTCGAAAGGCTGTTGCATCGATGCAGCCTGTCCCGATGGTTATCTCGGCTTGGCGTTGTGCACGGCGAACCAGCTGCTGATGAGCGCACCGATGATGACCACGATGGGGGCCGCGTTGTCCGCAATGGCTCGGGCGCTGCGAACCAACCAGTTGCCGCCCAGCGAGGTAGGTGCGGGGACATAGCCGCCCGCCGGGGCCATGCGGTCCGTCGGGTCGGCCAGGCCGGCAGCGGCATCGGCGGCCAGGATGGCCAGCGCGGTGATCAGCAGCCCGGTGAGGCCCAGCCACTGGCCCTGCCGCAGCCGCGCCAGCAGCACGATGCCCAGGTGCATGCTCAGCAGCACACCGATGGCGATGGCCGGTGCCAGCGCCAGCCGGGTCAGGTAGCGGCTCAGCAGCACATAGACCAGGCCCGCGACGATGGCGAGTGCGATCAGCGCCGCATGGGCCGCCGCTTTCCTGAGCTCAGGTTGCGGCGGTGAGGGCGGGGTGAATTCAGGCAACTGGGAGGGGCGGAACTCGGGTTTCAACACGTGCGGTTTTCCATGCGGGCTGAGATCTGGAATTCTACGGACGTCGGCGCCCGGCCGTGCGGCACAGCCGGGCGCCGCGGTCCTGCCTCACTTCATGCCGTTGCGCCGCGCCAGTTCCACGAACAGGCCCGACTGGTCCAGGTCGCTGAGTCCGTGTTCCACGCCTTCGGCGTAGAGCTGCTCCAGCAGCCCGGTGATGGGGGCGTTGTAGCCCAGGCCGGTGGCGGTTTCCAGGGCGTTGCGCATGTCCTTGAGCTGCACGGTCATGCGTCCGCCCGGGGCGAAGTTGCGCTCCACCATGCGCTGGCCATGCACCTGCAGGATGCGGCTGTCGGCAAAACCGCCGCTGATGGCTTCCTTCACCTTGGCCGGGTCGGCGCCGCCCTTCTGGCACAGCAGCAGGGCCTCGGCCACGGCGCCGATGGTGATGCCCACGATCATCTGGTTGGCCAGCTTGGCGAGCTGGCCGCTGCCGCTGGGGCCGACCAGGGTGGCGCGGCCCAGCGGGGCGAAGACGGGTTTGGCGCGCTCAAAGGTGCTGAGCTTGCCGCCGGCCATGATGGCCAGGGTGCCGGCCTCGGCGCCCAGCGTGCCGCCCGAGACCGGGGCGTCCAGGTGGGTGATGCCCATGCCGCCCAGGCGCTCGGCGTGGGCGCGCGCCTCGGCCGGCTTGATGGACGACATGTCGATCAGCACCGTGCCCGGCTTCATGGCACCGGCCACGCCCAGCACGAAGAGCACCTCCTCGACCACGGGGCCGTGCTCCAGCATGGTGATCACGAACTCGCTGTTCTGCGCGGCGGCGGTGGGGGTGTTGTGTACGGTGGCCCCGAAGGCGGCCAGGCCTTCGGCCTTGGCGCGGGTCCGGTTCCAGACCTGCACCGTGTGGCCGGCTTCGCAGAGCCGGCGCGCCATGGGGTAGCCCATGAGACCGGTTCCCAACAGGGCAATATTCATCTTGTGACCTCCGGCGTGTCAGCAGATATGCCAAGATACCCGGCTGCACGCGTTTGCTCGCTATTGTCATTCATCCGGAGACTCACCCATGAAAAAGAATTTCGCCCCCGCCTGGCTGGACCGCATGTACAACAACCGGGCCCTGGTGCCCGAGCACGCCATCCATTTCGCTCGCTGGGCCGAGGCCTCGGACGATGCGCGCGCGGCCCATCCCTGCCAGACCGACATCGCCTACGGTGACGGCCCTCAGGAGACCCTCGACGTGTTTCCCAGCAACCAGCCGGGCTCACCGGTGGTGGTCTTCATCCATGGCGGTTACTGGCGCGCGCTCGACAAGTCCGAGCACTCCTTCATCGCCCCGGCCTTCAAGAACCTGGGCGGCTGCGTCTTCATTCCCAACTACGCGCTGTGCCCGGCCGTGACCATCCCCGACATCACACTGCAGATGGTCCGGGCCCTGGCCTGGGTGTACCGCAACGCGAAGAGGTATGGCGGCGACCCCAGCCGCATCTACGTCGTGGGCCATTCGGCCGGCGGCCACCTCGCGGCCATGCTGCTGAACTGCCTCTGGCCTCAGGTCAGCAAGGACCTGCCGCCTGATCTGGTCAAGGGTGCGCTCTCGATCTCGGGCCTCTACGACCTGGAGCCTGTGATGCACACGCCCTTTCTCAAGGACAGCCTGCGCCTCACGCCCGCACAGGTGGCGCTGGCCAGCCCGGCCCTGCTGCCGGCGCCCAAGCAAGGCGTGCTCTACACCGTGGCCGGGGCTGAGGAAAGCGCCGAATTCATCCGCCACAACAAGCTGATCCAGCAGGCCTGGGGCAAGAAAACGGTTCCGGTTTGCGAGACGATCCCGGGGCGCAACCACTTCAGCGTGCTTGAGGACCTGACCGCGCCCTGGGAGCACCTGCACCAGCTGGCCATCCGCCTCGTGTTTGGCAAGACCTGAACGTCGACGTGCGCCCGGGTTAACCCGGGCTCCGTGTCACGGCTGTGACGTGTGCAGCCGTTGCTCTGCGGCGCTCGCGCAACAGAGGGAACTGTTACATCTCTACGCAAGCGGTCTGCACGCCTTGCGCACCTACACTCACGCTCCGTGGGAGACGGTGCGCACGGCGCCGTCGGTCAAGCAAAACAAGTCGAGCGACACGAGAAGCACATGCAAGCTGAGGAATACCTCCTGGCCAGTCACGCCATCCATATCGAAATGGGGCGCCTGAGCGAAAGACTGCTGGAACTGGCGCAATTCCGCTGCGCCGAACCGTCCAACCAGGTTTTCCTGAACATCATGAACCGGCATGCCGAGCTGCTGGCCGAACTGGCCGACATGCACGACCGTGCCTCGGCCGGCTTCCGCAATTCCTCGGCACGCATGCCGCTTTAGCCCCGGGCCGGCGCCAGGCTTTTCTACAATGGCGGCATGTCTGCACTGCTGCCGCCCACCGGCTCTTCCTCTCTTTTCCCCGCGCCCTCCGATTCCCCGCTGCTGGCCAGCCTGAACGCCGAGCAGCGCGCGGCCGTGGCCCTGCCGCCCGAGCCCGCGCTCATCCTCGCGGGCGCAGGTTCCGGCAAGACGCGCGTGCT
>CAMLNH010000042.1 GCA_946481355.1 uncultured Curvibacter sp. | reverse complement strand
CAGGGTGACTGCGGCCTGACCGGCCGCAAGATCATCGTCGACACCTATGGTGGCGCCTGCCCGCACGGTGGCGGCGCCTTCTCCGGCAAGGATCCGTCCAAGGTGGACCGCTCGGCCGCCTATGCCACGCGTTATGTGGCCAAGAACATCGTGGCCGCCGGCCTGGCCAAAAAGTGCCAGATCCAGGTCGCCTACGCCATCGGCGTAGCCCGCCCGATGAACATCACGGTCAACACCATGGGCACCGGCGTGATCGCCGACGACAAGATTGCCGCCCTCGTGGCCGAGCACTTCGACCTGCGTCCCAAGGGCATCATCCAGATGCTGGACCTGCTGCGCCCGATCTATGAAAAGAGCGCCGCCTACGGCCACTTCGGACGTGAAGAACCGGAGTTCACATGGGAGAAGACCGACAAAGCTGCTGCGCTGCGCGCAGCAGCCGGCCTGTAAAGGCCGCCACGCGCAAAGCGCGTGGTTTGACGGTCTTCCGGCGGCAGACTCATATCGGCAAAGCCGATGTGAAGGGCCGTTAGGCCCGGCCGTAGCCAAAGAACCGCATAGACAAGCAAAGGTAGACTGAAGATGAAGCTGCAGACACAACGCTGGATCGACCGCTGGGTCGGGCAGGCGCTGTGCGCTGCTGTGTCGCTGTGGGCGCGGCTTCTGGGCACGCGATCAGCCTCGGTTGATCGAAGCAAGGCACCGCGCCACATCCTCGTCATCCTGCTGTCCGAGATGGGCAGCATCGTGCTGGCCGGGCCCATGTTCCAGGCCCTGCGCGCGCGCTACCCCGGCGCCACGCTGCACGTGCTGCAACTCAAGAAGAACCAGGAAGTTGCGCGCATGCTGCGCCTGACGGAAGACGCCAACTTCCATGGCCTGGACGACAGTTCACCTTTCAAGCTGGCACGCGACATCTGGCGCGTCAGCTTGGCCATGCGCCGCCTGCCGCTGGATGCCGTGATCGACTGCGAGCTCTTCTCACGCGTCAGCAGCCTGCTGTGCTACCTCACGGGCGCCCCTCGCCGCGCGGGTTTCACGCCGCACACGCAGGAAGGCCTGTACCGCGGCAGCTACATCAACTGCGCGATCCCCTACAACCCCTACCAGCACATCAGCAAGCAGTTCCTCTCGCTCGTTGATGCACTGGAGAGCGAGGGCGGCCCACGTCACAAGGCCGCCCCGATCCGCGATCTGCCCACGGAAACCGGCCTGTCCGTGCCCTTCACGCCTGAAGAGCTGCGCGCCTACCGCGAGCAGGTGCTGCGCGACCACCCGGTGCTGGCCGGCCGCAAGATTGCACTGATGTACCCAGGCGGCGGCATCCTGCCCGAACGTGCCTGGCCAGCGGCGCACTATGCGCGCGTCGCCAAGGGTCTGGTGGATGCAGGCCACGCCGTGGCCTTTATCGGCCTCAAGGACGATCTGCCCCTGGCCGACGAGATCCGCGCCGAGGTAGGCAGCGAGCATTGCGTGGCCCTGACCGGCTACACCCGCAGTCTGCGCGAGCTGCTCATGCTCTTCCACGCCAGCGACCTGCTGCTGACCAACGACGGTGGCCCGGGCCACTTCGCCAGCCTCACACCGATACGCGTGCTCATGTTCTTCGGCCCCGAGACCGGCAAGCTCTACGGCCCCCTGCCCGGCATCGGCCCCAGGGCGACGGTCTACGAATCGGGCATCGCCTGCTCGCCCTGCCTCTCGGCCTACAACCACCGCCTGACCTTCTGCGATGGCGACAACCAGTGCTTGAAACGCATCGCCCCCGACCCGGTGCTGGCCGACGCGCTGCAGGCCCTCGCTGCTGCATGAGTACCCCCACGCTTCGCGACCGCGTCTGGCAGCTGGTCGACTGGCTGCACGGCTTCCGTTACGTGCGCTTCGGCATCGTTGGCGCCAGCGGCACCGTGGTGAATCTGGCGGTGCTCTACGTCGCCCACGAATACCTGTTCCGCGCCTTCGAGCCCGTGGGCAGCAAGCCCTACTTCTCGCTGGCGCTGGCCATTGCCGTGGCCACGGTCAACAACTTCACCTGGAACCGGCTCTGGACCTGGTCCGACCGTCAGCACGCCACGGCTGTCGAGGAAGGCGAGCGCCTGCGCAAGCGCAGCCTGCTGGCCCAGCTGGGCCAGTACGCCACGGCCTCCTGGCTGGGCATCCTGCTGCAGTACGCATTGACGCTGTGGCTCACCCACCTGGGCCTGCACTACCTCGTGGCCAACGTCACGGCCATCGTCATCGCCAGCGTGAGCAACTTCATTGCCAACGACCGCTGGACCTTCCGTCACAAGCGTTCGTCTTAGCGCCGGCCATAATCGCGTCCAAGGCACCATCCATCGGAGCCAGTGACGCGCATGCAAAAACACCCCCCCTCCTCCGAGCGCTTGAGCACAGCCTTCTGGCTGATCCTGCTGCTGCTCGGTCTCGCGATCTACCTCCAGGGTCTGGGCGGCCAGTACGTGCCGACCAATGGCGACGAGATGGTCTATTTGCACATCGCGCGCGAGACCGCCGAGACCGGCCAGTGGCTACCGCTGGCCTCGGCGCTCGAGAACATGCGCAACACCAAGCCACCCCTGCTGATCTGGCAGGCCATGGTGGCGGGTGGCTGGGGCGATGGGTGGGACATGGCTGCGCTGCGCGCGCCCAGCCTGCTCTACCTGCTGCTGATCTGCAGCGGGATCACGCTGAGCCTGCGCGCCGTGACGCAGCGCTGGCAGGATGGGCTGATCGCGGCCTGTGTTTTCCTGGCTTTTCTCAGCACCTTCCGTTACGGTCGCCCCTACCTCACGAGTGCCCCCGAGACCTTCTGGTTCAGCCTGCCGCTGTTCACATTGATCTGGCAGCGCGCGCGCCTGCCAGCCGCCGGCCCGGGCTGGCTCGCGCATGCGCTGTTCGGCCTGGGCCTGGGCCTGGGACTGGCCTACAAATCCTTCGCGCTCGTGGCGCCGGCTGCGGCCACCTGGTGGCTGGCTCTGGTGGCCAGCGAGTCACACCCCACTTGGTCTACGCTGCTGCGCCACACCCTGCGCGTAGCTTTCAGCGCCGTGCTGGCCCTGGGCGTGTTCGCCCTCTGGTTCGTGCTGGACCCCGATCCGCAGTCGGTGTGGCGCGAGTTCATCGTCGGCGAGAACGCCGCCAAGTTCGCCGACACGCGCGGCTATTGGCGTGCTGCCCTGGCCTTCGACGGCTCCAGCCTCTGGTCGCAGTTGCTGGCCTATGCGGTCAACGCGGGCCTGCTGTTCTTCGTACTGCCTGGCCTGGCCTGGCTGGGGCTCAAACAACTGCCGCAGCTGGGCAAGCACTGGCCGCTGCCAGCGGCCCAGGCCATCCTGCTGTCCTGGGCGCTGGTCTGGCTGCTGGTCTTCCTGTTCCCGAGCCAGCGGTCGGCACGCTACGTGATCCCAGCCATGCCGGCCGTGGCCATGCTGATCGCCCTGCACTGGCGTGATATTCCACGCGGCTGGTATCTGCCCACGCTGTTGTTGGCGGCGCCTGTGCTGCTGGTGCTGGCGCGCCTGGCCTGGGTGGGCTACGACATCGGACTGGCTACGACGCCTGAGATCAGCCTCGCACTGGGCATCGTGATCGCCGCTTGCACCTGCATCGCGCTGGGCCTGTGGCGCAGCGCCTGGAGCCGTGGTGCAGCCGTGCTCACGACCTTGCTGGTCTATGCCGCCTTCAATGCCATGGTTGCGCCCATGGACGGCCCGGCTGGCCACTACGACGAACGTGCCATCGCTGCAGCGCCCACCGGCCGCATTGCCGTGCCCACGGGCTTCAACGGCCAGTTCGAACGCTTCCAGTTCCTGCTGCCCGGCACGCACGACTTCGTCCCCTACGACAGCCGGGCGGCCGCGCGGGCGCGCCGCGGCCCTGACGCCGAAGGCCAAGCCCAGGCCGCCGAGGAACTGCACCAGCTGCTGAGCACGCACGAAGCCGTGGTCTGGGCCGCCAGCCATGGCGAGCAGACCGCCCCACCCTGCCTGCCCGGTTGCCGCGTGCTGGGCGAGCGCTGGCTGCTCACGAGCCGGCACGCCCCGGGCGAGATCCGCAAGGACAACCTCTGGTACCCGCAGCAGTGGCTGTACCGTCGCGAGTGGCTGCTGGTACGTTCTTAGACCTCAGGCCTTGCGCCGCAGACGCCGCAAGACATCCACCTGCAACCAGATCCACAGCGCCGGATCCAGCACTGCGTCCCAGACATTGCCTGTGGGCAGGCGCAGCAAAACGTGCAACAGCAGCAGAACACCAAGCCATAGCGCCGGCATGGCGCGCTGCTCTCGCAGCAAGGCCGGCAGCAGACCCGCAAAAGCCAGTGCGCCCAGCAGCCAGGGCGCATAACCCCAGGCATAGACGCTGAACGGCGCCAGCGCGAAGGTATCGAGCAGCAACACCCAGCCCAGCAGCACCAGTGGCCAGGCCCACGGGCGCAAGGCCTGCAGCGGCACGGGCCCCGCCATCTGCGGCCGGTAGTAACGCAGCAGCACCCAGACACACAGCCCGGCGAGCAGTCCGCTGGGCGCGCGCAGGGCCAGGCCCAGCCAGTAGGCGGGCGAGAGCACACCGGGCAGCAGACACCAGAGCAGCAGTGCGAGCGGCAGCCAGAACTTCAGGCGCTCATGGCGAGGTACCCAGCGCGCGAGGACCGGCAGCGCGAGCGCGGCCAGCGCCAGCCCCCATGCCAGACCCAGGTAAAGGCGGAAGACCAGCGGCGGCGCCAGCAGCGGCGCCTGTGTGGAAAAAAGAGCGGGCGTCAGGCTGTCCATCAGCGGGCTCCCACCGGCACATAGACGAAGCGCTGCCAGGCAATGGCCTGGCGTTGCTCGGTGTAGCTGATCCACAGGCTGTCGTCGGCCCAGGCCATGGAGGGGTAGGACATCTCGCGGCCCGCCGGGGCCTGGGCCAGGGTCTCCAGCACGGTCCAGCTCCGGCCACCATCACGCGAGAGGCTCAGGGCCAGCTGCGCACGTGATTCGGCGCGCGGGTTGTGCGCGAGAAACATCAGCTCAGGCCGCAGCGCCAGGCCCGCCACCGACGCATCGGGGTTGGCCGGGCCGGGGTCGGGCAGATCCTGCCAATGCAGTCCGCCGTCCGACGTCTGCACGGCGCGCAGCTTGCGGTCCGCACGGTTGTCACGCAGCAGGGCCAGCCACTCGGTCTCGCTGCGGGCCAGCAACGTGGGCTGCAGCAGGTCACGGCGTTGGGACATGCGCGTCATGCCACGGAACTCGCCCGCTGCATCGAAACGCAAGGCCACGGGGTACTTCACACCGATCTCGAAATACACCGGCAGCACCATGCCGCCATCGGCCAGCGGCAGAGGCATGGCGCGCACAAGGTGGCTGGTGTTCCAGAGCCAGGACAGGGGCAGGGTGCGCAGCGGCACAAAGGGCTGCTGCGCGTCGTCCTGCCGCAGGTGCAGGATGCGCCCGGCTGCCCAGCCGCCCAGGCCGGTGGCCACGACAAAAAGATGCGTGCGCCCCTGCGCATCACGCCAGGCCACCGGGTTGCCGATGCGGCGCAAGGCATGGCCCAGCTGCGGCCCCACCTGCTGGCGGTTCACCACGGCCACGGCCGGGCTCCACTGCTGGCTGGCACGGTTGAACTCCGACATGACGATCTGCACATCGGCCCCGCTCTCGCGCGAGCCGGCAAACCAGTAGGCCTGGACAGCGGCCGGATGGTCTGCGGGCAGGGCCAGCAGACTGCTGGCATGGGCGGCGGGGGTGTTGGCCGGCATGGGGATGCGACCGGCGGACTGCAGCACCAGCAGGCCCGGTTCGGGCACGCGGGCCGGCGGCCAAGCCGCCTGCGCCGGTGCGGGCACGGCGGGCTGCCGCCAGAGTTCAAGCGCCACCAGCCCCAGACTCAGGGCCACGGCAGCCAGCCAGACACCGGGACGCGCCGGGCGCAGAGTGGATGAGAGGTTCACGGGGTATACGTTGAGCAATGGAGGCCGGGGCGGCGTGCCGGCAGTGTAGCGGAGCCGCCCTTCAGGCCGACGCATCCGAGCGCGCGAGACCGCGCGCCACACGCTCACCCGCCTGGCGCAGCAGCTCCCGAAGCCGGGGTGGCTCCTGCACCTCGAACTCCTCGCCCAGCAGCAGCAACCAGTAGGCCAGCGATTCGAGGTGGTTGGTGCCACAGCGCATCACGCAACGATCCTCGTCCAGCGCCTTCAGCGTTGCGTACGCAGGCGGAATGCGTTTGGCCATCACGGCCAGCGGCTGGTGCAGCACCACGCAGGCCTGCTCGCCGGAGAAAGACGAGGTCGAGATGGAACGCGCGACGTAAGCGCGCAGGTCCCCGCCGTCGGGTCCGGGCCGCGGCTTGAAATGCGCACCCATGCTCAGCGCACCCTCGATGCGGTCGAGCCGGAAAGTGCGCCAGTCGTCGCGCGCCGGATCCCAGGCCACCAGATACCAGCGGCTGTCCGTATGGACCAGACCCTGCGGCTCCACCTCGCGCGCCGAGGCCTGGCCACGGCTGTCGCGATAGGCAAAAGCCGTGCGCAGCTGGTCGCGGCAGGCCAGGGCCAGGCTGCCCAGCGCCGTGGCGTCCACCATGGGCTGCAAGCTTTCCAACGGCAGGATGGCCGCGCGCATGGCCTTGACGCGGCGGCGCAGCCGCAGGGGCATTACCTGTTCGAGCTTGACCAGCGCGCGCAGGGCGCCCTCCTCCACGCCCTGCACCGTGCCGGCCGCCGCAGTCTGCAGGGCGATGGCCACGGCCTGGGCCTCCTCGTCGTCAAGCAGCAAGGGCGGCAGAGCCTGGCCGGCGCGAAAGGCATAGCCACCGGCCACGCCGCTGCTGGCGTGGATGGCGTAGCCGAGCTGGCGCAGACGGTCGACGTCACGGCGCAGGGTACGCGGGTTCACCACCAGGCGTTCGGCCAGCTCCAGGCCGCTCCAGTGGCTGCGGGTCTGCAACAGCGAAAGCAGGCGGAGCAGGCGCGAGGAGGACGACAACATGACTGCACTCTACCTCCTGTTGAGGACCAATTCTGTCCGCAATTGCTGCAACAGTGCCCCCACGTCCCCGGCGCCGTGCCGGGCCGCTTTCAACCCACTCAGGAGTCCTCTCATGTCACTCACCCTTTATTGGCATCCCATGTCCAGCGCCACCCCCATCGCCTGCTTCCTGGCCGAGCTCGGCCTGCCGCACGAACGTGTGAAGGTGGACATCACGAGCGGCGAGCAGCGCCGTCCCGAATACCTGGCCCTGAACCCCAACGGCAAGGTCCCCACCCTGGCGCTGGACGGCGCCCCCATGTTCGAGGCCCTGGCCATCGAACTCTGGCTTGGCGAACGCCATGGCGTGGAACGCGGCCTGTGGCCAGCAGCGGGCACCCCAACCCAGCTGCAGGCCTATTCCTGGTGCACCTGGGCCTACGTCACCTACGGCACCCAGCTCGTGCGTCTGCAGGCCGCGGCCCAGATGGGCACGCCCCGTGACGCCCATGGCAGCGCGGCGCATGAGGCCCTGGACCAGCTGCTGGGCCTGCTCGACGCCCGCCTGGCCCACCAGCCCTGGATGCTGGGTGAGGCTTACTCGCTGGTGGATCTGTCAGTGGGGTCGGTGATCGGCTACAGCGTCTACATCGGGGCGCCGGTGGACCGGCACCCGCATGTGCAGGCCTGGCTGGCCCGGGTGCAGGCACGCCCGGCCATGCAGGCGGAGTCGGCAACCGTGGCTTGACCCCTCTCCCTTTTGGGAGGGGCTGAGGTGTCGATTTTCATTTAAGTTTGAATGCCTCAGGAATCAAAATCAATCATTTACGAAGATTTGACCCGCCCACTTCTGAACTATTTAATCATCTAACTCTGAATTTTCCTGGGTTTTACGCATTTATCTTTGAACTATCGGGGCCTGGGTATGCCCTCAAGATAAACAAGCCAATTGAATTTCGCCGAGATTTTCCCCAGCAAGGACAGGAATTGGTCCGAACCCTGCAACTGGTCCGGTAAACGGCTTAGATCTGACTCCCGCTGATCCAGCTACAGAGGTTCACTCCAGAACTCCGCCGAAATCTAACCCGCTAAGGACAGAGATTTCGGCGAAGTTGAACACTTACTGAAGCCAACTTAATAGTTCACTGTCATATGTAAATGACAGCCAGCGACAACGTTATCAAACAAGGAAAAAAGTTCAACAAAAGATCAAGAACGGAAAATTCTACTTTTTTGATTTTGTAACGTGCCAACCAAATTAAAAGGGGAGTAAGAAGATACCAATACCATCCGCTTTTGGCGTAACGGAGCACGTCTTGAATTTCTGGCGCTCCAACTTTGTGTTCAGCGAGAATTTTCTGTGCTGCCTGCTGCTCTTGTGGTGTCAACGGGTACCTGGGACTATTTCCTGAGATTTCTCTTAACGCCTCTGGAATTCTTTCTTTAGGAATTCGATATGGCTCATATGAGCCCGGCATCAAAAAGGCCAGAATCATCGCAACGATTACTGCCCATCCTCCCCATAGTGCAGCGTCGTACCAACGTTTTTTTTGATGGATATCTAAATTTTCCATTCTATTTATCTCCACTCCGCACATAGCCAGTCTGTTACACAACTTTGAAACTGAGTACGGTATATCCAGTCTGTCCCCATAGGACTGGAAACCCAGTCCATGATAGCTCCTTGCTCGTAATCCGTAGATCTTTTAGAAATTTCTATTCGATCCACGATACTAATTTCGTAGTATTGCCGATCAATTCTTGCTTCATGAAGAATCTCACCAATCTGAGTTGCAACCTTCAATTCTAAGCTCAGTGCTTTCATTGAGTTTGGCAAGAAAGTTGACAAGCTGATGCTTTTAACCTTGGATGGGTCGTCCCAGTCAACCTTAAACCATACCGCTTTCATCTTGCCTGTATAGTGAAACCGCTCTTCATAGACCTTTGCTCGGCAGACTGCTCCATCATATGAGCATTGAATCGATCCCTTGACAAACCTAGGCTGCTTTGACGGCGTTTTCAAACCCTCGATCACAGGAGCCGCTTTTGCCGCAGATGAGGTTAGCGTCAGCCCGCTCCCACTTGCACCCATCCCAAGCCATGCTGGGAATGCTTTCCCGGGCAACATTTCCGGCAGCAGTACCTCTGGAGCTAGAAAATATGGGTCATATCTATCACCCGTGACCGTTACGCCCGGCAATGTACCTTCAGATTGCGGCACACCACCTCCGTCCCCCGGACCGATGCAATCGTCGTAAGGCGGCGCAGAGTCTACACAGTGGAGCCAACCCGTCGGATCCGTATGGGTGAGGGGATTGTTAAGCACGTAGCTATAACGATTGAAGCTCTGTAGGTTGTAGGGGTCCTGCACGATGATATCCGCGCTCATAAAGCGGCCAACCAGTGGATCGTAGATTCGGCCGTTCATGTGCACCGCGCCAAGCTCTTCCAGATGCTCGTGCATCGTGAAGCCACGATCCGTGCTGTAGCCAACGACCGAATCGAGCACATCGCTCAGTCCATTGGTCTGTCGCCGCTTGCCCCAGGGGTCATAGGCCAGCCGCTCGGTCACCGCCCCGGTCTCGTCCGTGATAGCCACCAGGCTGCCCAGGTGGTCATGGTGGAAGTAGTTGGTGGTGATGGCCGGCTTGCCGTTGAGGTTGCCGCTGCGACTCACGAACATCGAGAAGACCACTCCCCCGGCGCTCACATAGTGTTTGTCCTCAATGGTGCCGTTGTCCTTGACTTCTTTCTCATAGCTCAAACCCAATCCGTCGTCGCCGTTAAGGTACCAAGTGCTACCGGCACTGTAGACGCTGGTGCCATTGCTACTCAGGGCCACCGTCTGCTTTATACGCTGGTGTTCCGGACCATAAACGAAGGAGAGTGTGCGATCTGCGCTGCTGCTCGTGCTCGTTACAAAGTTGCCATACACGATCTGGCTAGGCATGTTGAAGCTCGTGTAGGTCTCGCTGCGCAAGGTATGCAGACTGTTGACCATGTCCTGGCTGACGGTGTAGAGCAGGTTGCCATTGCCTATGGCCGTGCCGTTGACGGTCTGCGCACCATTGAGACTGTCATCGAACGCATAGCTCAGCACACGACTGCCCGTCAGCGCAATCGTTGCCCCCGGGGCGGTCTCTAACGTCACGCTTGTCATACGGTTGGGACGAGCCGCATCGTACCAGTAGCGCCCCACATCGCTCTTGTACGTGATGTTGCCGCGTGCGTCGTACAGCACTTCGACCACCTGCGGCGGGCTGACGCTGCCGCCCAGGATGGTAGCCAGCGTCAGGCGATTCAGGCTGTCGTAGCTGAAGCTCTCCTGAGTGCCCACGCCTGGGCTGTTGTCGTTGCGCACCGTCAGGTTGCTCAAGGCATCGTACTGATAGGCTCGATTGACCACATTGCCACTGCTCTGACCGTCGCGAGTCGCCACCTGGGCACTCAAGCGCCCGCTGACCGCATTACGCGTATCTACCGTGGTGACCTGGTTGCCATAACGATACTGGGTGATATTCCCTTGCTCGTTCATAGCCTGAACCTGGTAGCTCACGGTCTGGCTAAAGCCATTGGTACCGCCGCCCGTCACACCAGTGAGGTAACCCAGGGCACTGTAGGCGTAGCTGACCTGGTAGCCGGTGGGCCAGGTCTTGCTGGCCACTCGGCCAGTGTTGGCGTCGTAGCTGAGACTGACTACAGCTGGATTGCTGGGGTTGTCCAGAACGGTAGATGTTGTGTCCGGGCGGCCCAGGGCATCGTAGCGGTGAACACGACGGTATCCGTTGTCTGCCGTGGCTTCGCACAGCTTGCCTATGCCCTTTCCACAGGCGTTACCGTCAAACTTTTTGTCGTAGCTCCACTGGCTGACGAGGTCAGGCTCGGTACGCTGGATCAGACGACCTAGCACATCGTAGGCCTGGGTGGTGACTTGGTTCAGGCTGTCGCGTTGCCAGACCAACTCACCGAAAGCGTTGTAGCGGTACTCCCAGGCACCCATGGCCGGATCGTTCATGGCGATCTTCTGGCCGCGTTGGTTGTAGCTCAAGGAGGTAATGGAGCCAGCAGCGTTCGTGCTGATCAGCTGGCCCACAGCGTCGTAGGTATAGCTGGTCGTGCTGCCCAAGGCGTCGGTGATCAGAACGGGCTGCCCTTGAGCATTCTTGGTGACGGTTCGGACCTGGCTCTTGCTGTTGGTGGTGGTGACCGTCAGGCCGTTGTAGCTATGTGTTGTGATCGCCACGCCACCAGAGGCGTCCGGATCAGTCTGTTCTTCTCGGATGAGGCGCCCCAGAGCGTCGTAGAAGAAACTGGTCCAGTAGGCTGTTCCGCCGTTCAGCGCATAACGTTTGGACTGTCGGGCGACCTTGCCCTGGGCGTTGTACTCGGTGTCTTCCACTAACGTAGTGCTGACGCCGGCCCCATCAAAGCCCTGGGTCTGTCGGCGAACAACGCGATTGAGACTATCGTAGTACTCGCGCTTCGCAGGACCGCTCACACCTCCGTTGGCAGAGTAGCTCTGCTCTACCAGAACGCGTTGGACAGTCGCCCCACCGATTGAGCCAGGACAGTTGGCAGTAGCGTCCGTGCACAGAAGATCAGATTTAGTACTATAGGTGCCGTCAGCACGATTCTCACGTACTGCGCGCCCAAATCCATCGTAAATCCAACCGGTAGTCAATCCATTGGGACCCGTGAGACTGATAACTGCGCCGAACCGTTCATCATGAATATGAAGTTCGTTTTGGTTCTTTGCATTTGTTGTACTCTTTATAAAGCGACCATTTTCGCCATAGTTATGGCTTGTAACTCTAGTCTCCGTTGCACTTGAAACAGCGTATCCAGTAGCTCCAGCGCAAGCGCTAACATTGATACTGCCCTTGTTCCCATATACATCGTTGGCATATATAGCCTCAAGGCAATCGTTCGGGGTGTTGGGCTCGATGATCTCCTTGATCACCAAGCCGTTGGCGTCGTATTCAAAGCTGCTCATTCGAACGATGATGCTCTGTGCATGAACAGCTGATGCTGCAAGGCTTATCAGCAGCCCTGCGCTGAGGCGGCGCAGCAGCATAGACACGCGTTTGTTATTCTTGTTCATTGCACTGCCCCCAGTCGCGTACCCGTGGTGATCCATGTGATGTTGCTGTTGCCTATCACCGCAGCTCCACCAACTCCTCCTGAACCTGGAAGGTATTTTGAGAAATCAGCATT
>CAMLNH010000041.1 GCA_946481355.1 uncultured Curvibacter sp. | reverse complement strand
GGGCGGCGCTCGAGGGCATGAAGCTCCACTACGAGCGCGCCGAAGCCATCGGCCTGCGCTACCAGTCGGGGCAGACGGTCCAGGTCAGCACGTCCAACGGCGTCACGGTGGGCTGGTGCGTCAAGCTCTCCACGGTGCGCCTGGGCAGCCTCGACGTCTACGATGTCGAAGCCCTGGTCACCCCCGCGCCCATGCCCTATGTCCTGCTGGGCAACAGCTACCTGACCCGCTTCCAGATGACACGCACCAACGACCAGCTGGTGCTGGAACAGCGCTACTGACCCCTCCTCTGGGTTATGCTGGCGGGGAAAGAGTCGATCCCATCGTGAGTGTCCAAGACGAAAACGAATACGAAGACCTGCTGGGCCTGTGGTCGGATCTGGAATCCGGCCTGGGCATCCTGCTGGGCAGCCCGCTGAGCGTGCAGGAGTTCGAGCAACGCGTCTGGCAGTACGACCGCTGGATGCAGGCTCTGCTGCAGCGCGACGCCGACGTGGGCATCTACCTGCTCTTTCAGCTGGCCACCAACTCCTCGGTAGGCTACAGCGCCTCGCACAGCCTGGTCTGCGCCACGCTCTGTCATCTGCTGGCCGCCGAGCTCAAGCTGGAAGCCAAGGAGCGCGACAGCCTGGTGCACGCCGCGCTGACCATGAACATTGCCATGACCGAGTTGCAGGACGAGCTGGCACTGCAGACCGAGAAGCTCAGCCCGCCTCAGCTCGAAGTCGTGCGCCTGCATGCGCCCAAGGGCGGTCTCATGCTGGCCAAAAACCTCGGCGTGAGTGATCCACTGTGGACCGAGGTCGTGTCCTCGCACCACGACGAGTACACCGAAAAGATCGAGCTGCGTCTGCTGCCGCCGCACAAACGCCTGGTGCGCATCCTGCGCGTGGTAGACCGTTACGCCGCCATGATCTCGCCGCGCAAGTCACGGGAAGGTCGCAGCACCACCGAATCCGTGCGCACCATCATGACGGGCGCCAATGCCTACAACGACGAGATCGGCCACGCCCTGGTGCGCGCTGTGGGCCTGTGCCCGCCGGGCACCTATGTGCGGCTGGAAGACAACACCCTGGCCATCGTGATGCGCCGCAGCCCGCGGCCCAATCTGCCCCATGTGGCCGTGGTCACCGGCGCGGACGGGCAGGTGCTGCCGCGGCCGCGCCTGCACCGCACGCTCAGCGGCCGCCCGGTCATCCAGGCCGCGCTTGCTGCGTCGGTGGTGCGGCTGCGCCTGAACCACCACCTGATCCTGCAGCTCGGCGCCCACGCCGCCCAGATGGGCTGACGCCGCGCAGCGGGTTCAGTCCTACTTCTTGCCCAGCCTGGATTCGGTGCCACGCGCCAGCCGGCCGATGTTTTCGGCATGGCGGTAGATCAGCAGCAGCGACATCACGCAGACGGTAAACAGCACCGGGCCTTCCATGGTCCAGGCCAGGCCGTCGCCGAAGACGTAGTAGAGCGGAGCGAACACCGCAGCCACCAGCGAGGCCAAAGAGGAATAGCGGAAGAAGACCGCGATCAGAATCCAGGTGGCCAGCGTCGCCAGGCCCAGCCCCCAGTGCAGGCCCAGCAGCACGCCGGCCGCCGTGGCCACGCCCTTGCCGCCTTCGAAACGGAAGAACACGGGGTAGAGATGCCCCAGAAAGGCGCCCAAGCCCACCAGGGCCACGGCGCCGGACTCCAGACCGTAGGGCTGGCCATAGCAGCGCACCAGCACCACGGGCAACCAGCCCTTGACCGCATCGAGCAGCAGCGTGACCACCGCCGCCTTCTTCGAGCCCGAGCGCAACACATTGGTGGCACCGGGGTTCTTGCTGCCGTAGGTGCGCGGATCGCTCAGCCCCATGACGCGGCTGACGATGACGGCAAAGGACAGGGACCCCAGCAGATAGGCCGCGACAGCGGCCAGCACGGGGTAGAAGGTGGACAGCGAATCCAAGTTGTTGCTCCTAGGCCAGAGATTGATACCGGCCGCTATTCTGCCAGCGGCGCCGGCCGCGAAGCGCCCTTGCGATCGGTCTTGTCGCTGTACATGTGGTGGTCGGCCGCGTGCAGCAGCTGGTCCAGGTCTTGCCCCGCATCCGGATAGAGCGCCAGTCCGATAGACACTCCGACCTGCACAGGGTTACCCTGGTAGTCGACCGGCTCCTGGATGGAACGGCGCAGGCGCCGGGCAATGGTCTCCAGCATGTCGGCCGAGATGTTCTCCAGCAGCACGATGAACTCGTCCCCGCCCCAGCGCGCCACCGTGTCGTTCTGGCGCACCGCGGCCTGGGCCCGCGCCGCCACGGCCACCAGCACGGCGTCACCGGCCTTGTGGCCATGGCGGTCGTTGACCGACTTGAAGTCATCCAGGTCCAGAAACAGCAGGGCACAGAGCTGACCGGGCTGGCGCTGCTGGCGCGAGAAGGCCATCAGGGCCCGGTCCTCGAACAGGCGGCGGTTGGGCAGGCGCGTGAGATCGTCGTACATGGCGCGGTGCGCCATCACGCCCCGGTTGCGGATGAGCAGGAACAGCATCAGCGCCACCACCAGGCCGGCCACTGCCACGCCGGTGCGCAGACCGGCGCGCAGGGGCAGGGTGTCGTCTACCTTCACCGGCCGCACGGCAATCACCCATTGACCACCCGGTACCTCCATCTGCTGCATCAGGGCATCGGGCTGCTCGAAGTGGGACAGCGGCCCCCAGACGGCCCCCCCCTCGTGCCCCCGACCGTCACTGCCGCGGATGGCGAACTCGTAATCGCCATCCGTGGCCTCCGCCTGCACCATACGGAACAGCGAGTCTGAGTCAATCACCGTGGACAGCAGGCCCCAGTAGCGGCCATCGATCATGATGGGCTTGCGGTAGATCAGGCCGCGCCCGCCCTGGACCAGTTGCACCGGACCGGCCAGGGCCGGCTGGCCACTCTGGGCAATGCGCTGGATGACAGACCACTGGGCCGGGATGTCCGGGTAATACAGGCCGATGGCCCGCTCATTGCCTTCCACGGGATGCACGTAGAGCAGGCGGTAGCCCACCGCCACGGCGAAATTGCGCACGTGCTGGCTGCTGCGATGCAGCTCGGCCAGGATGGCCTGAACTTCGCGGGTTTCCATGCTGCTGTTGCGCACGGTGAGGTAGGCCACCAGACCGCTGTTGAGGTTGAGCAACGCGTTGAGCTCACGCTCCAGGCGCACCCGCAGGGTCGTGGCGTAGGACAGGGTTCCCAGCTGGCGTTTGCTCACGCGATCCTGCAGCAGGGAGCGCAGCAACACTTCACCAGCGAGCTGCAGCAGCAGGAAGACGACCAGGGCGCTGCTCAGCGCCACGGCATGCCTGGACAGGAAGGTCCGACTCGGAAACCACATGAGGGAAGACTCCGGTAGCGAGATAATTCTCGCAGAGTCCGCCCTGGTGCGTTGGTCGGAACTGGCGCCTCTCTTCTGCGCCTTAATCAGCCAACGCACACTGCACGGGCCGCGCGCCCAGCAGCTGCACACAGACCTGGGGATCCAGCCCGACCAGATAGCCGCGCCGTCCGCCATTGATCAGGATGCGCGGCAAGGCCAGGATGCTTTCCTCGATATAGACCGGCATCTCGCGCCGCGTGCCAAAGGGTGAGGTGCCGCCCACGAGGTAGCCGCTGTGGCGGTTGGCCACCTCGGGCTTGCAGGGCTCGACCGATTTGGCACCGATCTGGCGTGCCAAATTCTTCGTGGACACCTTGCGGTTGCCGTGCATCAGCACCACCAGGGGTTTGGCGTCCTGGTCCTGCATGATCAGCGTCTTGACCACGGTGTACGGGTCCCAGCCCAGCACCTGGGCGCTGTGCTGGGCACCGCCATGCTCCAGGTACTCGTAGGGATGCTCGGTATACGCCACCTTGTTCGCTTTCAGCAACTGGGTGGCGGGTGTCTCGGAAACGTGGTCTTTTTTGGCCATGCCTGAGATTGTCCGATGCCAGGCTCTGGTATTCAACGCCCCGGGATGCTGTCGCTGACCTCCCTGGCCAGCGTGATGGCGCGCCGGGCTGAAGGCGCAAGCGTGCGCCCCTTGAGCCAGAGAGCATGGATGTCGGCATAGACCGGCGGTACCTTGCCGTAACGCAGCAGATGCAGCGGTCTGGGGGAGCGCGCCGCCACCGCATCCGGCAAGAGCACAATGACATCGGAATGCAACACCAGATGCAGCAGGGTGCCGATGTCATCGCATTCGGTCACCAGAGGGAATTCCGCGGCAGAAGCAAAACCATAGAGCGCGGACATACCTTCGAGCAAAGCCGGGCTCAAGGAGATCATGGCCACGCCGTACTGTCGCAGCGCCTCAGGCCCCATCGCCATCTTGCCGCGCACCAGCGGGTGTGTGCGGCGGCAGTAGAAGCCCCCGTGCTGCTTGCCCAAGTGTTGTGTCTCATAGCGCGTAGTGCGCGCCATGAGACGCGGATCGCCCAGACAGAAGTCCAGCGCCTGGGCATCGAGCAGCTCCAGCAGCCGCGGCAGATTGCCCATCTGCACCCGGGTCACGAGCTGTGGACTTTGCTGGCGCAGGCGGCACAGCAGTTCGGGCAGCAGCACGGCCGCAGGCATCGGAGCGACGCCGATGGCGATCTCCCCGGCGTCGCCCTGTTTCACCAGTTCGATGTCGCGCTGCAGGCATCGGCTTTCAAAGACCAGCTCCCGGGCGCGACGCAGCACCACTTCACCGGCCGGCGTCAGCCGCGCGCCGCCGGCCCCGCGGTCGAACAGGCGCAGGCCCAGGCTCTCCTCCAGCGTCTGGATGCTGCGACTGAAAGCCGCCTGGCTCAGGTGCACGCGTGCTGCGGCCAGGGCAAAGCGCCCCTCCTCGGCCAGGGCGATGAAATGCGTGAGGCGCTTGATGTCCATGGAGTCCTCGTCATTGATTGCATGAAACGCAACAGATGGTATTGAATTTTGCGATTGACGCAATCCACCACCCCACCGAAACTGCGGCGCATACCTAGACGGAGACGAGGATGACCTTCCCCCTGCGTGACCTCATGCGCCCTTGCGGCGCATCACTGGCGGCCCTGCTGCTCGCCGCCCTGCCGCTGACTTGCGCGGCCGCCGGCCCCACCCCGATCCGTCCCAACTTTGTTTTTGTGCTGCTCGACGACGCCGGCTTCAGCGACCTGGGCGCCTATGGCGGCGAGATCGCCACGCCCCACATCGACCAGCTGGCCAAGACCGGCGTACGCTTCACCAACTTCCACACCGCCTCGACCTGCGAATCCTCGCGGGCCATGCTGCACTCGGGCATCGACCACCACCGCGCCGGCACCGGCACGCTGCAGGTCGTGATGGCCGAGAACCAGAAGGGCCAGCCCGGCTACGAGGGCTATCTCAGCGACCGCGCCCACAGCCTGGGCGAGCTGATGCGCGACGGCGGCTACGCCACCTACTTCAGCGGCAAGTGGAACCTGGGCGAAGGGCTGGAACGCGCACCCGGGGCACGCGGCTGGGACCGTTACCTGGCCCTGGAGCAGACTGGCGCCGACAACTACGAGGCCCGCGTCTACGCGCCCTTCAACATGGAGGCCGTCTGGTGGGAAGACGGCCGTCGCGCCGAGTTACCCACGGACTTCTTCTCGACCCGGCATTACGTGGACAAGATGATCCAGTTCATCGAAGAGGGCAAGAGCAGCCGCAAGCCCTTCTTCGCCGCCATCGCCCTGCAGGCAGTGCACTCGCCACTGCAGGCGCCCGACGTGGACATCGCCCGCTACGCCCAGCGCTACGCCGCGGGTTGGGACGTGATTCGCTCGCAGCGTTACCAACGCCAGGTGGAGATGGGCCTGGTGCCTGCAGGCCTGAAGCTGACCACCACCGCCATGAACCGCCCCTGGGACGGCCTGAGCGACAAGGAGAAAAAACTCTACGCGCAGAAGATGGCCGTCTACGCCGGCATGCTGGACAACGCCGACCAGCACATCGGGCGCTTCCGCGACTACCTGCAACGCATCGGCCAGCTGGACAACACCGTCTTCATCGTGATGTCGGACAACGGCGCCGACGCCTACGAGCTCAACACCCTCAATCTGCCCTTCAAGCTCTGGTATGCCGCCAACTTCAAGCTCGGCATCGACACGCTGGGGCAGAAGGGCAGCTACGTCCACTACGGTCCGGACTGGGCTGGCGTCTCCAACACGCCCTTCTCCAGCTTCAAGGGCACGGCCATGGAAGGTGGCATGCGCGTGCCCTTCATCATCAACTACCCGGCACGCATCCGGCCCGGTCGCATCACGGACCAGTTTGCCTACGCCACCGATTTCCTGCCCACCGTGCTCGACCTGGCCGGCATCCCGCTGCCAGGCGACGACTACCGGGGTCGACCTCTCATGCGCCCGACCGGCAGCAGCATGCTGCCTTATCTGGAGCAGCGCACCCAGGCCATCCACGCGGCGAACCATGCCGTAGGTTTTGAAGGCACAGGCGCCGATGCACTGTTCCGCGGCGACTACAAGATCTCGCGCAACGCGCCCCCCGGCAGCGACAACCAGTGGAAGCTCTACGACCTGCGCCGCGACCCCACGGAAACCACGGATCTGGCCCGCAGCAAACCGGCTCTGTTCAAGGAGCTGCTGGCCGATTACGAAAGCTATATGGAACGCAATGGCGTCATCAAGCCGAGCGCGGACTATGCACCCCTGCGTCAGCTGCTCAAGAACAACTGGCGGGTCCTGGTACGCCAGCTTGCCGGCGTGCTGACCCTGACACTGGGCGTGTTGATCCTCATCGTCGTGGTGCTGGTCTGCGGCCTGCGACGCTGGCGCCGTCGGCGCTTGCCCGCCTGATGCCCCCATGATCCGGCCCGGCATGCATGTGCGACAGAGCCGGCTGGCGCTGGTCGGCCTGCTGGGCCTCGCGGCCCTCATGGGAGCCCTGGCGTGGCTGCTGCTGACCCCACCGGCCATCGACGCCTCCCCCGGCACAGCCACGCCTCCCGACACGCCGCTGCGCTTCGTGGGCAGCCAGACCTGCGCCCAGTGCCATACCGCTGAGCACCAAGCCTGGCGTGGATCACACCATGCCCTGGCCATGCAGACGGCCACGCGTGCCACGGTGCTCGCCCCCTTTCGCGGCGAGACGTACACCGAAGCCGGCGTCACCACGCGCTTCAGCCAGCGCGACGGCCGTTACTACGTGCACACGGAAGGGGCCGACGGCCGCCTGCAGGAGTTCGAGGTCACACACGCCCTGGGCCTGAGCCCCCTGCAGCAGTACCTGATTCCCCTGCCCGGCGGGCGCATGCAGGCACTCACCATTGCCTGGGACGCACGACCCCGCGCCCAAGGCGGCCAGCGCTGGTTCCACCTGCATGCCGGCCAGAACCTCCGGGCCGGCGACGAGCTGCACTGGACCGGGCGTCAGAACAACTGGAACTTCATGTGCGCTGAATGCCACACGACCCAGTTCAAGAAGAACTTCGACGCCCAGACTCGTGTCTACCGCAGCACATGGTCGGAGATGAACGTGGCCTGCGAGTCCTGCCACGGCCCTGGCTCGGGCCATGTGGGCTGGGCCGGCCTCTCCGGACCCGAACGCCTGTCCGACACGCACAAGGGCCTGGCTCTGTGGCTCGGCGAACGCCAGCAGGCCCGCTGGACCATCGACCCGGCCACCGGCAACGCTCGGCGCAGCCAGCCGCCCAGCGCACGGCGCCAGGAGGTGGAGATGTGCGCGCGCTGCCACGCCCACCGCAGCCAGATCGGCGACGACTATGTGCACGGCAAGCCCCTGCTCGACACCCATACGCCCTCGCTGATCGAAAAAGACCTGTACTGGAAGGATGGGCAGATGAAGGCCGAGGTCTACAACCACGCGTCCTTCCAGCAGAGCCGCATGTACGAAAAAGGCGTCACCTGCAGCGACTGTCACCAGCCGCACACGCTCAAGCTGCGTGCGCCCGGCCACCAGACCTGCCTGCAATGCCACGCCGCCGCGAAGTACGAGGCGCCCACGCACCATCACCACAAGATCGGCTCCACGGGCGCCAGCTGCATCGCCTGTCACATGCCCACGACGACCTATATGAGCATCGACCCGCGGCACGACCACAGCCTGCGCGTGCCGCGTCCCGACCTGTCCCTGGCCGCAGGCACACCCAATGCCTGCACGCAGTGCCACACGGACCGTCCCGTGTCCTGGGCCGCGCGCTGGGCCCTGCAGTGGTACCCCGGCTTGCCCCGGCGCACCGCCCCACTGGCCGATGCCTTGCTGGCCGGTGAACGCGGTGACCCGCAGACCCTGGCCCTGCTCTTCCAGGTTCTGGCCGATCCGCAGAGCTCGCCCATCAGCCGGGCCACGGCACTCTCACGCACGCTGCCCTCGCTGAGCCCCGCGCAGTTAGTACAGATGCGCGAACAGCTGTCGGATCCCGACCCGCTGCTGCGCAAGACCGCCGCGGACGCGCTGGCCAGTGCGCCGCTGGAGCAGCGCACACCCTGGCTGCGCCCGCTGCTGGCCGACCCGGTCAAGGGCGTGCGCCTGGCCGCCGTGCGCTGGCTGGCTGGCGCGCCCGTCAAGGACTGGAGCGCCGAAGAGCAGGCTCGCTGGGCCGCGACTGTGCGCGAGTACATCGCGGTGCAGGAGTTCAATGCCGACCGGCCCGAGGCCTACAACAACCTGGGCACCTTCCTGGCCGACCTCGGTGACTGGCCACGCGCAGAAGCGGCCTTGAAACAGGCCATTGCGCTGGCCCCCGAACTCGCCGCGTCCCGGCTCAACCTGGCCGACATCTACCAGCGCCAGGGACAGGGACAGGGACAGGAGGAACGTGCACAAGCCCTGATCCGCGAAGCCATCTCACAGCATCCGCGCGACGCGGCGGCCCACCATGCACTGGGCTTGTCCCTGCTGCGGCAGCAGCGGCACGCCGCCGCGCTGGACAGCCTGCGCCACGCCCGGGAACTGGCGCCCGATCAGGTGTCCTATGGCTACGTCTACGCCATCGCACTCGAAAGCCAGGGTCGGCGCCGCCAGGCGATCCAGGTACTGGAACAGACGCGCACAGCCCAGCCCCTGGATCGGGCCATCCTGCAGGCGCTGCACAGCTTCTGTCGCCGCGAGGGCGACAGCATTTGCGCGCAACGCCATGCCGCGCAGCTTGCACAACTTGAGGCAGCGCAAGCCCCCTGACCATGCGTGACATCTTCCCTCTGCCGCAGGGCCTGCATGGACACCCCGGCGTGCCACAATTCCGCCGCATGAACACGCTGAAGGAAACGCTGCGCCACAGCAAGGCCGAGGATGCCCTGGCCCTGCTCTCGGGCACGGCCCTGATCGCCCTGGCCGTGGCCCTGTTCCAGCATGCGCAACTGCTCAGCGGCGGCACCGCAGGCCTCGCCTTCCTGCTGCACTACGGCATGGGCTGGGGCTTCGGGCCGGTGTTTTTCGTGCTCAACCTGCCCTTCTACGTGCTGGCCTGGCGCCGCATGGACCGCGCCTTTCTGGTCAAGACCATGATCGCCGTGGCCCTGCTGTCGATCTTGACCGAAGTCATGCCCCACCTCATCGTCTTCGAGCAGGTGCGTCCGCTGTACGCGGCGCTGGTGGGCGGTGTGCTGCTGGGCGTGGGCTTTCTCATCCTCTTCCGCCACCGCGCCAGCCTGGGCGGCGTGGGCATCCTGGCCTTCTGGCTGCAGGAGACGCGCGGCTGGCGCGCCGGCCACATCCAGATGGCCGTGGACGGCGCCATCCTGCTGGGGGCCCTGATCACGGCACCGCTGCTGCAGGTCGCCTTGTCTGTCGTCGGTGCCGTGGTGCTCAACCTGACCCTGGCCATCAACCACCGCGCCGGGCGCTATATTGCCAACTGAACACCAAGGAGGCCAAGCCATGAACGCCGTCAACGACTCCGCCGCCGCTCTGATCCGCGCCCCGCTCGAAGCCACGCTCAAGAAACAGCGTGCCGCCTACTTCGCCAACCCGGCGCCCGACTACGAGGCCCGCTGCGCTGACCTGCGCAAGCTGGAACGCTTCGTACGCGAACACCAGGAGGCCATCTGTGACGCGATCAGCGCCGACTATGGCAACCGTTCACGTCACGAGACCCTGCTGACCGAGGTCATGCCTGTGCTCAAGAGCATCCACCACACGCTCAAGCACCTCAGGCGCTGGATGAAGCCGCAGCGCCGCAGCGTGGACCGCCTGACCTTCGGCCTGGCCAGCAACCGCGTGATTCCCCAGCCGCTGGGCGTGGTGGGTGTCATCGTGCCCTGGAACTTCCCGCTCAACCTCAGCCTGGTGCCGCTGGCCGCCATCTTTGCCGCCGGCAACCGGGCCATGGTCAAGATGAGCGAGAACTCGCGCCACCTGGCTCGGCTGCTGATCAAGGAAATGCCCGACTACTTCCCCGAGGACAAGCTGCAGTTCTTCGACGAGACCGGCGGCGTGGGCATCGAGTTCTCCAAGCTGCCCTTCGACCACCTGCTGTTCACGGGCTCGGGGCAGACCGGCAAGGCCGTGATGGCTGCAGCCGCGGCCAACCTCTGCCCCGTGACGCTGGAGCTCGGCGGCAAGTCGCCGGCCATCGTCTGCGAGGATTTCCCGCTGCGCACGGCCGCCGAGCGCCTGCTCTACGTGAAGTACCTCAACGCGGGCCAGATCTGCACCACGGTGGATCACGTCTATGTGCCCCGGCGCCGCGTCAAGGAGTTCGTGAAGCTCGCGCAGGAGATCATCCCCAGGCGCTACCCCAAACTGGACACGCCGGACTACACGGCCATCATCGACGAGATCGCCTATGCCCGCCTGCTGCACGCGCTGGACGAGGCCAAACAGCGCGGCGCTCAGGTGATTCCGCTGATTCCGGGCAAACCCTTCGACGCCAAGCTGCGCAAGATCGTGCCCCATCTCGTGCTGGATGCACCGGCCGACTGCCTGCTGATGCAGCGCGAGATCTTCGGCCCCATCCTGCCTGTGATCGCCTACGAGGATCTCGAAGACGATGTGATCAAGCCCATCAACGCGGGAGCGCGCCCGCTGGCCCTCTACCCCTTCACCAACGACAAGGCCGTCCAGCAGGAACTGCTCACGCGCGTGATGTCGGGTGGCGTCTCCATCAACGACGCGCTCTTCCACGTGGGCCAGGAGGATCTGCCCTTCGGCGGCGTGGGCGGCTCGGGCATGGGCCATTACCACGGCCACGAGGGCTTCCTGACCTTCTCCAAGCTGCGCCCGGTGTTCACGCAGTCGCGCTTCTCCAGCGCCAGGCTGCTGGCGCCGCCCTACGGGCCGTTGACGGACAAACTGCTGAAATTCCTGCTGAAGTAGGCAGGAACAGACGGATCAGACCGCCGGGTCGCGCATCTCCTTGCGGATCGCGTCGATGGCCTGCAGCACTTCGAGGCTCAGCGCCGTACCCCAGGCGCTCAGGTCCTCGTCGAGCTGGGCCATCGAAGTCACGCCGATGATGGTGCTGGCCACCTGCCACTTGGTGTAGCAGAAAGCCAGGGCCATCTGCGTGGGGGTGAGGCCGTGCTCGTGTGCCAGCGCGTTGTAGCGGCGCGCAGCATCCAGCGCCTCGGCACGGCCCCAGCGCTGCTTGCGCACGCTCTCGAACTTCGCAATACGACCGTCCTTGGGCGCATCGGCCCCGAGGAAACCGCTGCTGTCGTACTTGCCGGTCAGCAGACCGAAGCCCAGCGGTGAATAGGCCAGCAACGAGACGCCCAGGCGATACAGGGTCTCGTCGAGCCCGTTTTCCACTGTGC
Source organism: uncultured Curvibacter sp. (assembly GCA_946481355.1). The sequence goes on along the minus strand of CAMLNH010000041.1, from coordinate 465 downwards.
GGTTCACCAGGCAATAGGGGTTCTGCGTCGTCGCCACACGCGGCAGGCCGTGCTGCTCGGCCAGGCGCACGAACTCGTGTACACCGTAGGGCGACTCGTTGGAGAGGCCAATGGCGCGCACCTTGCCGGTCTTCACGAGTCGCCCCATGGCTTCGAGCTGTTCATGGATGGAGAAAACGGTCTTGTCGTCCTTGGCCGGGTCGAAGTACATCTGCCCGAACATGGGCACGTGGCGCACCGGCCAGTGGATCTGGTAGAGATCAATGACATCGGTCTTGAGACGCTGGAGGCTGCCGTCGCAGGCCGCCACGATGTCGGCGCCCGTGAGGTTGGCGCTGCCGCCCCGTACCCAGTCCATACCACGCGAGGGACCGGCCACCTTGGTCGCGAGCTGCATCTTCTGACGCGCCCCCGGGCGGCTGGCGTACCAGTTGCCGATGATCTTCTCGGTCGCGTTGTAGGTCT
>CAMLNH010000040.1 GCA_946481355.1 uncultured Curvibacter sp. | reverse complement strand
AAGTCGCGTCGCGCCGAGTTGCTGGCGCGTGTCTGGCTGGCGCAGTCGCCGCAGCACCGCGCGGTGCTGATTGCCACCGGCCAACCCCATGACGCCGAGATGCGCGCGCGCATCGCCCGCCATCAGGAAGACCGCGCGCAACGTGTGCCGGGTTTGCAGACCGTGGAAGAGCCGCTGCATCTCGACCATGCGATCACCGCGCACAGCCGCCCCGAGACCCTGCTCGTGGTGGACTGCCTGACCCTCTGGCTCACCAACCACCTGATGCCGGCCAGCGGCGTGGCAGGCGAGCCACCCATGGCAGCGCTACTCCAGACCTTGCGCACGATACCCGGCCCTGTTGTGCTCGTGGGCAACGAGATCGGCCTAGGGGTGATTCCCATGGGCCGCGAGGTGCGCCATTTCGTCGACACGCTGGGCCGGCTCAACCAGGACGTGGCCCGCGTCTGTGAGCGTGTGAGCTTCATGGCCGCCGGCCTGCCGCTCACGCTGAAAGGACACACATGAGATTCCGCTTCGTCCTCGCCTGGCTGCTGGCCCTGGCCGGGCCCGTGCAGGCGCTGGAGATCACCGACCAGCGTGGCGTCACCGTGCGCTTCGCGCAGACGCCGCTGCGCATCGTGAGCCTGCTGCCTTCGCTGACCGAAAGCGTCTGCGCGCTGGGCCAGTGCCAGCGCCTCGTGGGCGTGGACCGTTATTCCAACCACCCCGAGAGCATTGCGCGCCTGCCACGCCTGGGCGGCGGGCTGGACCCGAGCATCGAGGCCGTGGTCGCCCTGCGGCCCGATGCGGTGCTGATCTCCGTGTCCTCGCGCGCCAGCGAACGCCTGGAGGCCCTGGGCCTCAAGGTCGTGGCGCTCGAACCCAAGACCCATGCCGATGTGCGGCGCGTGCTGCAGCAGCTGGGCACGCTGCTTGATGTGCCCGCGAGCGAGCCCGAGCGGCTCTGGCGCGAGATCCAGGACAGCGTGGATGCCGCCGCCCGCAGCCTGCCGCCGGCGGCGCGCGGCCTGCGCGTCTATTTCGAGGTCAGCCGCGGCCCCTATGGTGCGGGCGAGGCCTCCTTCATCGGCGAGACACTGGCGCGCCTGGGTGTGAGGAACGTGATCCCGGCCGAGCTCGGGCCGTTTCCGCGCCTCAACCCCGAATTCATCGTGCGCGCCGACCCCGACCTCATCATGATCGGCAACCGCAGCATGCAGGCGCGCGTGCCTTACCCGGGCTGGGACCAGATGAAGGCCGTGCGGGCTCAGCGTCTCTGCGTCTACGGCATCGGCGACTCGGACGTGGTCGTACGCCCCGGCCCGCGCATGGCCGAGGCCGCGCAGATCATGGCGCGTTGCATCACCGAGAAACTGGCCCTGCCGCTTCCTCCAGGAGACCGCCCGTGAAGCACCCGGCCTCCGTGCTCGGCCTCGGTTTGCTGCTGCTCTCGGCGCTGCTGCTGGCCCTGGGTGCCAGCGTGGGCAGCACGGGTTTTGAGAGCGTGCTGCGCGCCGCGCAGGACCCGGTGTCGGCGCAAATCGTCTGGGAGATCCGGCTGCCGCGCACCCTGGGCGCCTGGCTCGCGGGCGCGCTGCTCGGTCTGGCGGGTGCCGTGGCCCAGGGCCTGTTCCGCAACCCGCTGGCCGATCCCTTCCTACTCGGCAGCGCCTCGGGCGCCTCACTGGGCGTGGCCTCGGCCATGGCCCTGCTCGGTGTCTCGCCCTCGGCCGTGGCCTGGGTCACGCGCCTGGGGCTCACGGGCGCGGCCTTCCTCGGCGCGGTGCTCGCGGTGCTGCTCACGCTGCAGCTCGCACGCGGCGTGCAGCACACGCTGCGCCTGCTGCTGGCCGGCGTCATCGTCGGCGTGGTGCTCGGCGCGGCCAAGGACCTGGTCACGCTGGCCGCACCCGACATCGTGCCCGCCATGCTGGGCTTCAACCTCGGCAGTGCGAGCTTCGTGGGCTGGTCGGCCTGTGCGCTCATGGCAGGCGTCGGCGCGCTGTGCGCACTGGCCGCCTGGGCCTGCGCCCGCGCGCTCGATGGCCTGAGCCTGGGCGAGGCCACGGCCGCCAGCCTGGGGCTGCCGCTGGCGCCCATGCGTGTGGTGCTGGTCGCCGTGCTCGCGCTGGCCACGGGCACGGCCGTGGCGCAGACCGGGCTCATCGCCTTCGTGGGCCTGGCCGCGCCGCACCTGGTGCGCTCCATCGTCAAGACCACACACGGCCGTCTCGTGCTGCTGGCCGCGCTCATGGGCGGCCTGCTGCTCATGGCGGCCGACATCCTGGCGCGCTGGCTCATCGCGCCGCAGGAGCTGCCCGTGGGTGTGCTCACCGCCGTGCTCGGCGGCAGCTACCTGCTGTGGCTCATGCACCGGCGCACCAGTGGCAGCGGAGGGGTGGTATGAATCCGCATCCCACGCCCAACACACCGGCCCTGAGTGCCCGCCGCCTCAGCGCCACGCTGGGCCAAGCCGAAGTCCTGCACGGCATCACGCTGGACCTGCCGGCCGCGCGCTGGACCAGCATCGTCGGCCCCAACGGCGCGGGCAAATCCACCCTGCTCAAGGCCCTGGCCGGTCTGCTGCCGCAGGCGCGGGGCGAGGTGAGACTGCAGGGCGAGGTCCTGTCCACCGTCCCCAGCCGCCTGCGTGCCCAGTGCCTGGCCTGGCTGGGCCAGAACGAAGGCGCCACGGACGACCTGATCGCCTATGACGTGGCCATGCTGGGCCGCCTGCCGCATCAGCCCTGGCTGGCCCCGCCGAGTGCAGCCGACCACGCCGCCGTGGAGCGCGCCCTGCGCGCCACCCAGGCCTGGGACTGGCGCGCGCGGCCACTGGGCCAGCTCTCGGGCGGCGAGCGCCAGCGGGTGCTGCTGGCGCGCGCGCTGGCGGTCGAGGCTCAGGTGCTGCTCATGGACGAGCCTCTGGCCAACCTCGATCCACCGCACCAGGTGGACTGGCTACTGCTCGTGCGCGACCTCGTGCGCCAGGGCCGCACCGTGGTCAGCGTGCTGCACGAGCTGCCGCTGGCCCTGCAGTCCGACGACCTGCTCATCATGGCCGCAGGCCGCGTCATGCACCACGGGGCCTGCGGCGCAGCAGACACCCATCGCGCGCTCGAAGCCGTGTTCGACGGGCGCATCCACATCCAGCAGGTGGCGGGCCAGTGGCTTTCGCTGCCCAAACTTTGAGTCATCCTTTATGCAGATCGAAACCCCTCCCAGCGAAAAACCCTACGAGAAACCCGAGGGCGAGCGCCGCGGCCTCGTCATCGTCAACACCGGCGATGGCAAGGGCAAGAGCACGGCCGCCTTCGGTCTGGCCTTGCGCGCGCATGGGCGCGGCAAGGCCGTGAAGATCTACCAGTTCATGAAAGTGCCCACGGCGCGCTTCGGTGAGCACCGCATGTTCGAGCAGATCGGCATCCCCATCGAAGGCCTGGGCGACGGCTTCAGCTGGAAGAGCCAGGACCTGGAGCATTCGGCCCAGCTGGCGCGCGATGGCTGGGAGCGTGCCAAGGCCAGCATCCTCGGTGGTGACCTGTTCCTCGTCGTGCTCGACGAGATCACCTACCCGCTGATCTACGGCTGGCTGCCGCTGGACGAGGTGCTGCAGACCCTGCGCGAACGGCCCAAGGACGTGCACGTGGTGCTCACGGGCCGGCGTTGCCCGCCCGAGATCATCGAGCTGGCCGACACCGTGACCGAGATGACCAAGATCAAGCACGCCTTCAACGCCGGCATCCCGGCGCAGCGCGGCATCGAGGATTGATGGATTTCTGGCTCACTGCTTCCACCCTGGGGCCGTCGCTGGCTGCCGCGCTCTGGCTCGCCCTGCTCGTCGACCGCTGGTTCGGCGAACCGCCCGCGCACTGGCATCCGGTGGTGTGGATGGGCCAATACCTGGGCTGGATGGGGCAACACATCGCGCCCCAAGGCGCGCAGGCCGGGCAGGGTGCAGACATCCCGCGCTTCGTGCTCGGCGCGCTGGCCTGGAGCCTGGGGGCCGTGGTGGTCGGCGCCGTGGCAATCACCATCCAGCAATGGCTGCTGTCCTGGCACGCGCTTGCCGCCGTCGTGCTGCTGGGTCTGCTGCTCAAGCCCTTGCTGGCCTGGCGCATGTTGCGCGACGAGGTGCGGGCGGTCGAAGCCGCCCTGCAGACCAGTCTGGAGAACGGACGCGCGCAATTGGCACGTCTGGTCAGCCGCGACGTCAGCACGCTCGATGCACAGCAGGTCCGCGAAAGCGCCATCGAGTCCCTGGCCGAGAACCTCAACGACTCGCTGGTTGCGCCACTGTTCTGGTTCGCGCTGCTGGGCCTGCCGGGCGCGGCGCTCTACCGTTATGCCAACACGGCCGACGCCATGTGGGGCTACCGCGGCCTGCGTGCAGGGCGCGACTGGACCTGGGCCGGCAAGTGGGCCGCGCGCGTGGACGACGTGCTGTCCTGGCTGCCGGCGCGCCTCACGGCCCTGCTGCTGGCGCTGGTGCGCGGCGGTCTGTCCTGGCGTGCCTTGCGCGCCCAGGCGCCGCGTACGCCCTCACCCAACAGCGGCTGGCCCATGGCCGCCATGGCGCTGGCGCTCGACGTGCGCCTGAGCAAGCCCGGCGTCTATGTCCTGCATGAGGCCGGGCGTGGGCCGCAGGCCGGCGACACCGCACGGGCCGTGCAGCTGGGCGAGCGGGCGGTCCTGCTGCTCGCGCTGCTGCTGGGCGCGGCGCTGCTCGTCGTGGGCGAGAATCGGGCATGATCACGCAGCAGCTGCATGGCGGGCCTGACGCACACGGTGTGCCCGCGCACGACTTTTCCACCAACAGCAATGCCTGCGGCCCCTGTCCCCAGGCCCTGGCCGCCGTGCAGGCCGCCGACGCCACGCATTACCCCGATCCTTCCTACACCGCGCTGCGTGCGCAGCTGGCCGACTGGCATGACGTGGCGCCCGGCCGCGTGCTGCTGGCCGCGAGCGCCAGCGAGTTCATCCACCGCATCAGTGCCTGGGTGGCGCAGCGCGGCCCGCGCAGCGTCTGGCTGCCCCAACACTGCTACGGCGACTACACAGCCGCCGCGCTGGCCTGGAGTCTGCGCCAGGTCGAGGACGCGCACACGGCCAGCCTGACCTGGGCCTGCGAACCGTCGAGCCCCCTGGGCCAGGCGCAAGCCGAACTGCCGCAGCTGGTGCGCGCAGCCCCGCTGTGCGTGCTCGACCGCGCCTACGAGCCGCTGCGCCTGCAGGGCGAGCCCAGCCTCCAGCCCGAGGAACTGGCACAGGTCTGGCAGCTCTGGACACCCAACAAGGCCCTGGGCCTGACCGGCGTGCGCGCCGCCTATGTCATCGCCCCGCTGCAGGCCGAGGAGACCATGGCCCAGCTCGAAGCCCTGTGCCCCTCCTGGCCGCTGGGCGCGCACGGGGTGGCCCTGCTGCAGGCCTGGGTACGTGCCGACGTGCAGGCCTGGCTGCGCGCCAGCCTGGACACGCTGCGCGCCTGGAAGGCGCGCCAGCTCGGCCTGTGCGAATCGCTGGGCTGGCAATGCACGCCCAGCCTGGCCAACTTCTTCTGTGCCCGCACCACCGTGCAGGGCCCCGCGCTGGCGCTGGCCTTGCAGGCCCTGCGCGCTCAAGGCATCAAGCTGCGCGCGGCCGCGTCCTTTGGCCTGCCGGGCCAGGTGCGCCTGGGCGTGCTGCCGCCAGCCTCGCAGGACGCACTGCGCGCTGCCTGGCAGCAGCTCATGCAGACCGGCGAGGTCCGGGCATGAGCGGCCCGCGACGCGCCCGCGCCGTCATGGTGCTGGGCACCACCAGCGGTGCGGGAAAAAGCTGGCTGACCACGGCCCTGTGCCGCCATTACGCGCGCCAGGGCCTCAAGGTGGCGCCTTACAAGGCGCAGAACATGAGCAATAACGCCAGAGTGGTGGTCGGCGGTGAAATCGGTTCGGCCCAGTACTTCCAGGCCCTGGCCGCGCGCGCCGAGCCCGAGGTGCGCATGAACCCGCTGCTGCTCAAGCCCGAGCGAGACACGCACAGCCAGGTCGTGCTGCTGGGCCAGGTCGACGAGGCCCTCACGCGCATGGACTGGCGCGGTCGCAGCGAGCAGGTCTGGCCCACCGTGGCGCGCGCGCTCGATGAACTCATGGCCGAGAACGACGTGGTGGTGATCGAAGGGGCGGGCTCGCCAGCCGAGATCAACCTCATGGGCAGCGACATCGTCAACCTGCGTGTGGCCCGCCATGCGCAGGCGCGCTGCCTGCTCGTGACCGACATCGACCGCGGCGGCGCCTTCGCCCACCTCTACGGCACCTGGGCCCTGCTGCCCGAGGCCGACCGCGCACTGATCCGCGGCTTTGTGCTCAACAAGTTCCGCGGTGATGCGGCCCTGCTCGCTCCCGGCCCGCAACAGCTGCAGGGTCTCACGGATGTGCCGGTCGTCGCTACCCTGCCCATGTGGTGGCAGCACGGCCTGCCCGAAGAAGATGGTGTCTTCGACGACCGGCAGATCAGCAGCGGCGAGGTCCACACGCGCATCGCCGTCGTGGCCTACCCGCGCATCAGCAACCTCGACGAATTCCAGCCGCTCAAGAACGTGCCTGGCGTCTCGCTGCGCTGGGCCCGCAGCCCGGCCGATCTCGTGGGGGTGGACTGGATCATCCTGCCCGGCTCCAAGCACACCAGCGGCGACCTGGCCTGGCTGCGCGCCCAGGGCCTGGACCGCGCCATCGCCGCCCATGCGGCGCAGGGCAGGGCGGTGCTGGGCATCTGCGGCGGCCTGCAGATGCTGGGCGAAGCACTGATCGACACACACGGCATCGATGGCAACGCGCCCGGCCTGGGCCTGCTGCCCCTGGTCACGGCCTTCGAGGCTACCAAGACCGTGCAGCGCACCCACGCCCGCTTCGGCACCGTGACCGGTCCCTGGGCCGCGCTCTCGCAACTTGCCGTGCAGGGCTACGAGATCCACCACGGCCAGACGGCCCAGCACCCGGCCATGGCCGCCAAGGGTGATGTGGCACGCGAGCTCATGCCCGGCCTGGCCTGGCAGAACGGCGACGGCAACGTGCTGGGTGTCTACCTGCACGGCCTGTTCGAAGACCCGGCCGTGCTGCAAGCGCTGTTCGGCGCCCAGGTGCCCACGCTGGAGTCCGTCTTCGAGCAACTGGCCGACTACATCGAGCAACATTTCGCGCCCGGCGTGCTGGGCGCATTGACCAGCGACTGACCCACCATGAACTTCACCATCCCCCACATTCCCGAGCTGCGCGACACGGCACTGGCCCAGCGTCTGCAGCACAAGCTCGACCACAAGACCAAGCCCCTGGGCTCGCTGGGCCGTCTTGAAGAGCTGGCGCTCAAGCTCGGCCTCATCCTCGGCAGCGAGACGCCCGAGCTGCGCGCGCCGCAGATGCTGGTCTGCGCCGGCGACCACGGCCTGGCCGCACGCGGCGTCTCGGCCTTTCCGAGCGACGTGACCTGGCAGATGGTGGAGAACTTCCTGGCCGGCGGTGCCTGTGTCAGCGTGCTCGCACGTCAGCACGGCATTGCGCTCACCGTGGCCGACTGCGGCGTGCGGCACGACTTCGCTCCGCGACCTGGCCTGCTTGATTGCAAGGTCGCACCGGGCACGGCCGATGCGCTCAGCGGCCCGGCCATGACGGCGGCGCAGTGTGCGCAGGCCCTGTCCAACGGCCTGCACATCGTGCAGCAGTTGCCGGGCAATGCACTGCTGCTCGGCGAGATGGGCATCGCCAACACCTCGGCCGCCTCGCTGCTGCTCGCGCGCCTGGCCAGCCTGGACATCGCCGACTGCACGGGCGCAGGCACCGGCCTGGACGCCGAGGCCGTGGTCCGCAAGACCGCGGTGCTGCGCGAGGTGCTGCTCAAGCACCCCGCGGCGCGCACGCCGCTGGAGGCCCTGGCGGCCTTCGGCGGTTTCGAAATCGCCACGCTCGCCGGTGCCGTGCTGCAGGCCGCAAGCGAACGCCGTGTCATCGTGGTCGACGGCTTCATCGCCAGCGCCGCCGTGCTCGTGGCCGCGCGCCTGGCACCGGCCGTGCTGCAACGCTGCGTCTTCGCCCACCGCTCGGGCGAGCGTGGCCACGCCTTGCTGCTGGCCCAGTTGCAGGCCAGGCCTCTGCTGGACATGGGCTTGCGCCTGGGCGAAGGCTCGGGTGCGGCCCTGGCCTGGCCGCTGCTGGTCTCGGCCTGCGCCGTGCTGCGCGAGATGGCCAGCTTCGAATCCGCCGGCGTGTCGGAGAAATCCGCCTGACGATGCAGTTCATCCGCCATTACCTGCTGGCCCTGCAGTTCTTCACGCGTGTGCCCGTCACGGGCCGGCTCGCGGACTGGGTGGGCTACAGCCCCGAGATGCTGCGCCGGTCCGCCACGCATTTCCCTGGCGTGGGCTGGCTGGTGGGTGGCCTCGCCGCGGTGGTCTATGCGGGCCTGGCTGCCGTGCTGCCGGACGGGAGTTACACGCCCTTGCTGCTGGCCGTGCTCAGCACCGTGTTCACGGTGCGGCTGACCGGGGCCTTCCACGAAGACGGCCTGGCCGACGTGGCCGATGGTCTGGGCGGTGCCTACGACAAGGAACGTGCGCTCGACATCATGAAGGACTCGCGCATCGGCGCCTACGGCGCGCTGGCCCTGGTGCTGGCGCTGCTGCTCAAGGTGACGCTGCTGGCCCTGCTGGGCGAGGCCGATCCGGCCCTGGCCTGCGGCGCGCTGTTCTTTGCCCACGTGCTCTCGCGCTTCCTGCCGCTGGGCTTGATCCGCCTGCTGCCGCATGTGGGCGACACCGCACGCTCCAAGTCCAAGCCCCTGGCCGATCAGATCAGCGGTGCGGGCCTGCTCGTCGCCGCGCTCTGGACAGCCGCCGCCTTGGTCCTGGCCCTCTGGTGGCTGCCCGACGCGCGGCTCTGGCTCGGCGGCGGCATCGCGGCGGTACTGGCCTGGCTCTGGATGTGGCGCTACTTCGCGCGCCGTCTGCAGGGCTACACGGGTGACTGCCTGGGTGCCACGCAGCAGGTGGGCGAGATCGCGATCTACTTCGGCCTCGCGGTCGCCCTGGCGTTGTGAAACTCTGGCTCGTGCGCCATGCGCGCCCGCTGATCGATGCCGGCATCTGCTACGGCGCCACCGACGTGCCGGCCGATGCCGGGCACACACAGGCCACGGCCGCGCAGCTCGCGCCCCTGTTGCCGCCGGGCCTCATGGTCTGGGCCTCGCCGCTGCAACGCTGCAGTGCGCTGGCTGACCAGCTGCTCACCCTGCGCCCGGATCTGCAACTGCGCAGCGATGCCCGCCTGGCCGAGCTGGACTTTGGTTGCTGGGAAGGCCAGCGCTGGGACACCATCCCGCGCTCGGCCTACGACGACTGGACGGCCAACTTCGGCGCCGCCCGCTTCGGCGGCCGCGAAAGCGTCAACGAGCTGCTGCAGCGCGTGGCCGCCGCGCGCGCCGAAGCGCTGGCGCTGGGGCAGGACGCGGTCTGGGTCACGCATGCGGGCGTGCTGCGCGCCATGGCGCTGCTCGACCAGGGCCTGAGCACGCTCGATCAGGCGCCGCAATGGCCACGGTCCGTGGCCGCCTGGGGCGAGTGGCAGGTGCAGACCTGGTAAAGCACAGGCGGCAGGCGCGCCTTACTTGCGTTAACCTCGACCCTGCATGTTTTCTGACCCATCACCCGTGACGGCCTTCATGCCGTTTCGCTACGACCCGCTGGTGGTGGCCGTATCCTTCGTGATCGCGACCTTCGCGTCCTATGTGACGCTGGACCTCGCGCGACGCGTGCGGCAGTCCACCTGGGGCCTGGCGCGCATCTGGTGGGGCGCGGGTTCGGTCGTCATGGGCTCGGGCATCTGGTCCATGCATTTCGTGGGCATGCAGGCCTTCGAGGTGCCCATCACCCTGGGCTACACCGGCGGGCTCACGCTGCTGTCGTGGATCGCGGCCGTGGCGGCCTCGGCCGTGGCGCTGGAGATCGCCAGCCGCAAGACCTTCAGCTACCGGCGCGTGGCACTGGGCGCGCTGGTCATGGGCCTGGGCATCTCGGCCATGCACTACACCGGCATGGCGGCGCTGGACCTGGTGCCCGGCATCGTCTGGGACTGGCTGCTGGTGGCGGCCTCGGTGCTGATCGCCGTGCTCGCCTCGGCCACGGCCCTGCTGATCTTCCACCTGCTGCTCAAGGTGCCCCGGTCGCGGCGCCTGCCTTACCAGCTGGGCGCGGCCCTGCTCATGGGCGTGGCCATCTGCGGCATGCACTACACGGGCATGGTCGCCGCGCGCATTCCCGACAGCGCGATCTGTCTGAGCTCGGAGGCGCTCGGCGGCCCCTCGCTCACGGCCATGGTGACCATCGCCACCGGCCTGCTGCTGGTCAGCACACTGTTCACCTCGCTGCTGGACGCGCGCATGCAGGGCACCACCCAGCGCCTGGCGCAGTCGCTGCAGGAAAGCAACGCCAAGCTGCAGACGGCCAATGCCGAACTCCGGCAGCGCGCCTTCACCGACCCGCTCACCGGTTTGCCCAACCGCCTGCTGTTCGAGGAGCGTCTGGGGCAGGCCCTGCTGCGCGCCGATCGTGCCAACCACCACGGCGTGCAATCGCGCGTGGCCGTGCTCTTCGTCGACCTCGACGGCTTCAAGCCCGTCAACGACTCCTTCGGCCACGCCGCAGGCGACGCGCTGCTGTGCGACGTGGCGCAGCGCCTGCGCCGGCTGCTGCGCGAGGAGGACACCGTGGCGCGCATCGGCGGCGACGAATTCCTGCTGCTGCTGGAAAACCTGCGCGAGCCCGACGATGCCCTGGCCTTCGGCCAGCGCGTGCTCCAGGTCCTGGCCACACCCTTCGAACTGTCAGGCCGGCACATGCGCATTGCCGGCTCCATCGGTGTCGTCACCTATCCAGAGCAGCAGGAGGCCGACAAGCTCGTGGCCCAGGCCGACGCCGCCATGTATGCCGCCAAACGCGGCGGCGGCGGCAGCTGTGCGCTGTTCGAGCCGTACATGAACGCCGACGCCACCGAGCAGCTGGAGCTGCAGAACGACCTGCGTCGCGCGCTGGAACACAACGAACTCACGCTGCACTACCAGCCCAAGATCGACGGCGCGCGTCAGCTCATCACCGGGGTCGAAGCGCTGTTGCGCTGGCGCCATCCGGTGCGCGGCATGGTCAGCCCCGCGGTCTTCATCGCCCTGGCCGAACGCTTCGGCCTGATCAACAAACTGGGCAGCTGGGTCATCGAGGAGGTCTGCCGCCAGATCCGCGCCTGGGAGGCGCAGGGCCTGCGCATGCCCGTGGCCGTCAACCTCTCGGTGCACCAGCTGCGCGAACAGGGTCTGGCCCAGCGCATCGAACAGACCTTGCAGCGCCACGGCGTGTCGCCCAGCCAGCTGCTGTGCGAGATCACCGAGACCGTGGCCATGGAGGACTTCCAGGAGGCGCAGCGCACCTTTGCCGAGCTCGCTGCCATCGGCGTCTACCTGTCCATCGACGATTTCGGCACCGGCTACTCCAGCCTCAACTACCTGCGCCAGCTGCCGGTCCAGCAACTCAAGATCGACAGCAGCTTCGTGCGAGACCTCGACAAGGGCGAGAATGCCCGCGCCGTGGTGCAGGCCGTGATCAGCCTCGCGCATGCGCTGGGCCTGCGCGTCGTGGCCGAGGGCGTGGAGACCCCGGCCCAGCGCGACGTCCTGCTGGCCCTGGGCTGCGACGAGCTGCAAGGCTATCTGTATGCGCGGGCCATGACGGCCGAGGAACTGCTGGACTGGGCGCAAGGCCAGCGGGTTCAGGGCAGCGTGGGTTTTGCGCCCTCGCTCTTCGGCGAACTCTGAGCGCCTCAGTCGCGCGTCTTGTCCTTGAAGTCGCAGTACTGCGCCACGCTGCACTGCCGACACAGCGGCTTGCGTGCCTGGCACACATAGCGCCCGTGCAGGATCAGCCAGTGGTGCGCGTCCACCAGAAATTCGGGGGGCACGCGCTTGAGCAGCTGCATCTCCACCTCGTAGGGGTTCTTGCCCGGGGCCAGGCCCGTGCGGTTGCCGACGCGGAAAATATGCGTGTCGACCGCCATGGTGGGCTCGCCGAAAGCCACGTTGAGCACCACATTGGCCGTCTTGCGGCCCACGCCGGGCAGGGCTTCGAGTTCTTCGCGCGTGCGCGGCACTTGGCCATCGTGGCGCTCCACCAGGATGCGGCAGGTCTCCATCAGGTGCTTCGCCTTGCTGCGGTACAGGCCGATGGTCTTGATGTAGCTCTCCAGCCCTTCGAGCCCCAGGTCCAGGATCTGCTGCGGCGTGTTCGCCACGGGAAAGAGCTTGCGCGTGGCCTTGTTCACGCCCACGTCCGTGGCCTGGGCCGAGAGCAGCACCGCGGCCAGCAGTTCGAAGACCGAGGTGTATTCGAGTTCGGTGACGGGATGCGGATTGGCG
>CAMLNH010000039.1 GCA_946481355.1 uncultured Curvibacter sp. | reverse complement strand
CCGCCACGGTGTGGATGCTCATCATGGGCGCGCGCATGCGCACGCCGGCCACCTGCGTCTCGAACTCGCGCTCGAATTCGCCCGCATAGTGGCTCACGTCCGTCGATGTGCCTCCCATGTCGAAGCCGATCACCCTGTCGTGACCGGCAAGCGCCGCAGTGCGGGCCATGCCCACGATACCTCCCGCCGGCCCGGACAGGATGGCGTCCTTGCCCTGAAACGCGTGCGCGTCGGTCAGGCCGCCGGACGACTGCATGAAGAACAGCTTGACGCCGGGCATCTCGGCGGCCACCTGCTCCACGTAACGCCGCAGTATGGGCGACAGGTAGGCGTCCACCACCGTGGTGTCGCCCCGACTCACGAACTTCATCATCGGGCTGGTTTCGAAGCTGGTGCTGATCTGCGTGAAACCCACTTCCCTGGCAATCCGCTTCGCCGCCTGTTCGTGCCCCGTGTAACGGTAGCCGTGCATGAAGACGATGGCCACGCTGCGCAAGCCACGGCCGAAAGCAGCCAGCAGATCGCCGCGCAACGAGGCTTCGTCCAACGGTTGCACCACCTCGCCGTGGGCGCCGATACGCTCCTGCGCCTCGATCACCTCCGCATAGAGCAGCTCGGGCAGCTGGATGTTCCGGTCGAACAGGCGCGGGCGGTTCTGGTACGCGATGCGCAGCGCGTCACGGAAACCGCGGGTGGTGACCAGCAAAGTGGGCTCGCCCTTGCGTTCCAATAGCGCGTTGGTGGCCACCGTGGTGCCCATCTTCACGCATTCCACGAGTTTCGGCGTCACCGGCTCGCCCTGCTTGAGACCCAGCAGGTGGCGGATTCCGGCCACGGCGGCGTCCTTGTACTGCTCCGGGTTCTCGCTCAACAGCTTGTGCGTGGTGAGCGTGCCGTCGGGCCGCTTGGCCACGATGTCGGTGAAGGTACCGCCGCGATCGATCCAGAATTGCCAACGGTTTGAGTCCGGGGTCGAGTGAGAGTCTTGCATGGTTCGTGATATCAACGTTGGATGTAATAGGGTACAAAGATGTGGTTCGCCTCGTTGCCGACTGATCGTACCCATTCGCGGGAGAATTTCTCGCCCATGCGCTTGAGATCGGTTTCAAAGTCGACAGGAATGCGGCTCACCTTCATGCCTTTGGATCTGAGTTCGCCGGTGGAACTGGCCGCCACCTCGCGACTCATGGTCCAGCCGCGCGTTTCGGCGTCCTCCGCGGCCCTGAGGACGGCCAGTTGCACGGTGGGGCTGAGGGCATCAAAGGCCTTGCTGTTCACGAAGACGATGTTCTTCGGGAACCAAGCATTGAGCTCATAGTAGTGCCTGATCTGGTCCCATACCTGGTTTTCCACGCCGGTGACCGCCGAGGTGATCATGTTGTCCATCTTGCCGCTGGCCAGGGCCTTGTTCACCTCCACCATCGGCACGTCGATCGGTGTAGCGCCCAGCATCTGGGCAATGCGGACGGTGGACTGGTTGTAGGTGCGCATACGGGTGCCCCGAAAATCTGCCGCCGATCGCACCGGGGCACTCGTGTACAGGCCCTGCGGCGGCCATGGCACGGCATACATGGCCTTCAGGCCGCGCTGCGCGAAATGCTTGTCGATCAACGGGCGTTGCAGATCCCACATGCGCCGCGCGTCCTCGTAGCTGGCAGTCACAAACGGTATCGCGTCGGCACCCGCGATCGGGATGTCTTTGACCATGCTGGTCATGATGGTCTCGCCGGCCTGGACCTCGCCGCTCTGCACCGCCTGGCGAATGTCATTGAGCTTGAACAGCGTGTTGTTCGGATGCACTTCGATGCGAAGTGTGCCGGCGGTGGCCCGCTCCACGTCTTTTGCAAACTGCAGGATGTTCTGCGTATGAAATGATTCGGCGCGGTAGCCCGTGGCGAGCTTCCAGGTGGTCTGGGCGTGCGCCACCGAAGCCGCTGCCAGAGCGGCAATCAAGAAGATCTTCATGGTGAGCTCCTGGACGGATGTGTGGTTCAGCCCTGCATCTGGCGTGGCAACCACAAGACCACGTCGGGGAAGAAGTAGGTGGCGATCACGGCGATGATCATCAGGAAGAACAAGGGCATCGCGGTGCGCGCGATCCATGTCACCTCGCGTCTGGTCAGACCCTGCAGCACGAAGAGGTTAAATCCCACCGGTGGCGTGATCTGAGCCATCTCGACCACCAGCACGATGAAGATGCCGAACCAGATCAGATCGAAGCCGGCGGCCTGTACCGTCGGCAAGAGCACCGCGATCGTCAGCACCACCATCGAGATGCCATCGAGAAAGCAGCCGAGCAGGATGAAGAAGACGATCAGCAACAGCATCAGGTTGAACGGCGACAGATGCAGTGCGCCGATGAACTCCGCCAGATGCCGCGGCAAGCCGATGAAGCCCATGGCCAATGTCAGGAAGGCCGCCCCGGCGAGGATCAGGCCGATCATGCAGTACACACGGCAGGCAGCGACCAGCCCATCCTTGAACCGGTCCCAGTCCAGCGAGCCTTCCAGCTTTGCCAGAACCAGTGCGCCCGCCACCCCCAGTGCAGCGGCCTCCGTGGCAGTGGCGATGCCGCTGTAGATGCCGCCCAATACGAGCGCGATCAGCGACACCACGGGGATGAGGTGGCGCGAGGCGTAGAGCTTTTGGCCCAGGCTCATGGCGGCATCGGCTGCAGGTACCTTGTCCTTGTTGAAGAGGGCCCAAACGATGATGTAGCCCATGAAGAGAACCGCCAGCAGCAGACCGGGAATCACGCCGGCCAGGAACAACTTGGCGATGGACACGTTGGCCGCCACGCCGTAGACGATCAAGATGATGGAAGGTGGAATCAGCAGACCCAGGGTGCCGGCGCCGGCCAACGTTCCGACAGCGATGTCGTCGGGGTAACCCCGCTTCTTGAGTTCGGGCAGCGTGATTTTGCCGATGGTGGCGCAGGTGGCGGCACTCGAACCCGAGATCGCCGCAAAGATGGTGCAGCCCACTACATTGGTATGGAGCAGCCGGCCCGGCAAGCTATTCAGCCATGGGGCCAATCCCTTGAACATATCGTCGGAGAGTTTGCTTCGAAAAAGGATTTCCCCCATCCAAAGAAACAGCGGTAGCGCGGTCAGTGTCCAGCTGGAGGTCGAGCCCCAGATCGTCAGCATCATGCTGTCGCCTACCGGGCGCTGGGTGAACAGCTCCATACCGATCAAGGCCACCGCCAGCAGCGACAGTCCGATCCAGAGACCCGATCCCAGCGCCGCGAACAGCAGCACGATCAGGGCAAATGCGATAACGACGTCCATGGTGTGTTGTCTCTCGTTCCTATTCGACGTGGGAGGCTTCGCTGGAAACCCTGATGAAATCGCCTCCGCGCCAGCGCTCGATCAGGGCGTGGCCAAAGGACATGGCAAAACCGATGCAGCCCAGTGCCATGCTGATCTGGGGGATCCACAGCGGCGAAGCATCGGCCGCGGGTGATACGTCATGCATCACGTAGGACACCCAGACCAGACGTGCCGCGTACCAGGCGATATACGCCGCCAACAGGAAGGCAGAAGCCAGACACCACCATTCCAGCGCACCCCGCAGCTTCGCGGGAACCCGCTCCAGCAGCAAGGTCACACGGATGTGATCGCCGTGCCGGAGCGTGCCCGGAAGTGCAAGAAACAGTGCCGCCGCAATCGCATAGCCGGCGTAGGCGTCCAGCCCCGCGATATCCCAGTGCGCTTCGCGTGCAATCACGCCCAACAGCACGGCGGCAAACGCGGCGATCATGGCCAGGCACGACAGCGCCATCAGCAGCTTGTAGAAATTGAAGATGAGTTTGGCCACCGCACGCTCCTGGCTCGGTCTGACAATAAGGAACTGAAACGACGGAGGGCGACGATGCACGCCCTCCCGCCGCGCGGAACGACTCAGGGCTTGCGATAGGCGTCAATCACCGCCTGGCCATCGGCGCTGGCGGTCTTCAGCCACTCGGCCGTCATGATCTCACCGATCGCAGCGAGCTCCTTCTTGACCGCCTCGGACGGCGCGGCTACTGTCATGCCCTTGGCGCCCAGCTCCTTGATGAATTCACCGTCGAGTCGCTCACTGGTAGCCCAACCACGGGCCTCAGCGGCCGCAGCGGCCTTGAGTACTGCCTCCTGCGTGGGCTTGTCCAGCGCATCGAAGGCCTTCTGACTTACCACTGTGGCATTGCGCGGCAGCCAGGCGCTGACCGGATAGAAGTACTTCACCTGTTCATACAGCTTGCTTTCCACACCGCTGGCACTGGAAGTCAGGAAGTTCTGCACCCCACCGGTGGCCAGAGCCTGGCCCAGTTCGGACAACTGGATGGTCACCGGCTGGGCCTTGAGCAACTGCGCAATGCGCGTGGTGGCGGGGTTATAGGCGCGCATCTTGGTTCCGGCGAATTCGGCCGGCGTGTTGATGGGCTTGAGCGAATAGAGCGACTGGCCGGGCCACGGCACGGTAAACAGGACCTTCATGCCCTGTGAGGCGAGCAGCTTCTCCTGTGCCGGTTTGGCAGCCAGGTACAGGCGTCTCGCATCGGCATAGCTGGTGGCCAGGAACGGGATGGAGTCGATGCCGAACAGCGGGTTCTCGTTGGCCGCGCCGGAGAGGATGAACTCGGCCGCCGGCACCTGGCCCGTCTGCACCGCGCGCTTGATCTCGTTGGCCTTGTAGAGCGAACCGCCAGGATGCAAGGTGATCTTGAGCTTGCCGCCGGTGAGCTGATCCACCTCGCTGGCAAACTGCTGCACGTTCTGGGTCTGGAAACTGTTGGCACCGTAGCCCGTCGGCAGATCCCACTTGGCTTGGGCCGACGCCGCTCCCGTCAACACGAGGGCGGACAGACAGAACATGAGTTGTTTCATTGGAAGCTCCTTGTTTAGAAACTGGCAAGCTGGTTGTTGAGAAGGTCGGTGATCAGCATCGCGCCAGGGGCGTGGGTGATGCAGAACGCGGGGCGGGCCTGCTGGATCGCAGCCTGCGGCGTCACGCCGCAGGCCCAGAACACCGGCAGTTCATCCGGCATCACCTCCACCGCATCGCCGTAGTCAGGTCGCTGCAGATCGGTGACGCCGATCAGTGACGGATCGCCGATATGAACCGGCGCGCCATGCACATTGGGAAAACGCGATGTGATCTGCACCGCCCGGATCGCGGCGGCAGCCTTCATGGGCCGCATGGTGACCACCAGCGGACCGTTGAACGGACCGGCCGGCTCGGTGGAGATACTGGTGCGGAACATGGCCACGTTCCTGCCCTGCTCCACGTGACGCAGCGGCAGACCGGCCTCCATCAGCGCCTGCTCGAAGCTGAACGAACAGCCGATGACAAACGTGACGAGATCATCGCGCCACAGCGTCCTGATGTTGATCGGCTCCTCCACCAGATCACCATCGCGCCAGACGCGATAGCGCGGAACATCCGAGCAGATGTTGATATCGTTGCCCAGGGTGGGCAGCCAGGGCTGGCCAGGTTCGGATACCGCCAGCAAAGGACAGGGCTTGGGGTTGCGTTGACAGTAGCGCAAAAAGTCATTTGCCTCGGCCTGCGGCAGGATCACCACGTTGCCCTGCACATGGGCGTCGGCCAGACCGCTGGTGTGCGAGGTCCAGATCCCTTGACGAATCAGGCTTCGCACATGCTTTGCGTCCTGTGTTCCTTTGCGGCCAAACACCGTCTGCGCCAAATCCAGAGCTGATCCCACCACGACTCCTTGTCAGGAAATATGTCACTTGCATGACGTTGGGCGGATTGTGGTGGGCGTTGGGCGTCAGTTCAAATTCAAAATTTTTCGCTTACATCATCGATTTTTTCGATGCTCTAAAACAGGGCATCAACGCACGACTTTGCGCTCTCTCGGTGCACGCGCAGGCTTTCCCCGGCCGCCGGGCTGTGCGTCAATGAAGGAGAACGCGGATTTGATGACCGTCTCCACCGCGTGCGAGGAAGGGTCAGCGCGGTAACTGGCGTGGATCGGCAAGGGCTGCAGCGCGGTATCGCAGGCCAGCTGCTTCAAATTGGGGAATGTCAGCAACCGCTGTACCGCGCGTCGCGGCAAGGTGGCCACACCAAAGCCGCCCTGCACCAGCTGCACCATCGCCGAAATCGATGAAATGGTGTGCACCCGCCTGGGCTCCACCTGCAATTGGCGGAACAGATCCAGCAGCGCGACATGTGGATGGGAGCCGCGCTGGAACGTGAGTATTTCCTGCTCACCCAACTCGCCCAGCGTGTAACGCCGCTTGCGATGCAGCTGCGTATTTCCCACGAAGACCATCTCCATCGGCGGCAGCGCGCGGCTGCGCACACCATCGGCCGATGCAGGCAATGCGGCAAACACCAGGTCCTGCGTGCCGCGACGCACCTGCTCCACCAGAATAGGGGTCGTCTCTACCGTGAGCTCCAGTTCCAGTGCCGGGTGATCGGCGCGCAGCTTCTCTATCCAGGGAATCAGCCAGGAATGCAGCACCGATTCGATCGCGCCGATGCGCATGGAGACGGCCAGTGGCGCACCCGACCCCATCTCGACCTTGATCTCGCGCTGCAACTCGAGCAGACGCTGCGCGTAGGTAAAAAACCGACCGCCTGCGATCGTCAGACGAAACTGCTTGTCACGCCGGTCCAGCAGCAACACACCCAGTTCCTCTTCCAATGCGGCGATCCGGCTGGACATGGCCGACTGCGTCAGGAACAGCTTTTCCGCCGCCCGGGTGATGCTGCGCAAGGACGCGACCCAGTAGAACGCCTCGACAAAGCGCAGATTCATGCGTGCTCCCGGTGAGCTGCAAAAAGCCGAGACAAGAATCTGTCGCCATGTGACAGCACCTGTCCTGCGTTCATCTCCTGCACCTGGCTTGTGCGAAAAGACCTTGGGGTGCACTTCCCCGACCGTCCTGTGATCCGTTCGGGCGCATGAGCCATGGGTGGGGGAAAGCCCGATGCGGCTGGCCCGAAGTTTGCATTTATGCTGTGGCTTCCGTTCATCGTCTTCATTCTCCTGGAGAAATCATGAAATACCAACTCAGCATGATGGCTGCCGCCCTCGCCTTCTGCGGCACCGCCCTGGCCCAGACCAAATGGGACCTGGCGGCCGCCTACCCGGCCAGCAACTTCCACTCCGAGAACATGGCGCAGTTCGCCGCCGAGGTGGACCAGGCCACCGGTGGCAAGCTCAAGATCACCGTGCATGCGGGTGCCTCGCTGTTCAAAGCCCCCGAGATCAAGCGTGCCGTACAAGGCGGCCAGGCCCAGGCCGGCGAGATCCTGCTGGCCAACTTCCAGAACGAATGGCAGATCTACGGTGCCGACGGCCTGCCCTTCCTGGCCGACAGCTATGCCCAGTCCGTCAAGCTCTACCAGGCCCAGAAGCCCCTGCTGGAGAAGAAACTGGCCGAGCAGGGCATGCAGCTGCTCTACGCCGTGCCCTGGCCCCCGCAGGGCATCTATACCAAGAAGCCCATCAACAGCGTGGCCGACCTCAAGGGGGTGAAGTGGCGCGCCTACAGCCCGGCCACCTCACGCATCGCCGAACTCGTGGGCGCCCAGCCTGTGACCGTACAGGCCGCAGAACTCTCGCAGGCCCTGGCCACGGGCGTGGTGGAAGCCACCATGACCTCGGGCGCCACCGGCGTGGACAGCAAGCTCTTCGAGCACCTCAAGTACTACTACGACACCCAGGCCTGGCTGCCCAAGAACGCGGTCATCGTGAACAAGCAGGCCTTCGGTGCGCTGGACAAGACCACGCAGGACGCGGTGCTCAAGGCCGCAGCCACCGCCGAAACGCGCGGCCTGGCCGCCAGCCAGCGTGTCAACACCGAGACCGTGGCCAAGCTCGCCGCCAACGGCATGCAGGTCGTCACCCCCTCGCCGGCGCTCAAGGCCGAACTCAAGAAGATCGGGGACACCATGCTCAAGGAGTGGCTGGAAAAAGCCGGTGCTGACGGCACAGCCCTGGTCAACGCCTACGGCAAATAAAAGCGCCGAGCCGCGATGCGCCGTATCCTCGACGCGCTCTATCACAGCGCCGCCGTGCTGGCGGCGCTGTGCATGATCGGCCTGCTGGGCATGGTGCTGCTGTCCATTGTGAGCCGCCAGTTCGGTTTCCATGTGCGCGGCACCGATGCCTACGCCGGCTACCTCATGGCCGGCGCCGGCTTTCTGGCACTGGCGCACACGCTCAAGAAGGGCGAGCACATCCGCGTCACCCTGCTGCTCTCGCATCTGCAGGGCCAGGCACGGCGCGCGCTCGAACTCTGGAGCCTGGGCCTGGCCAGCGCGCTGGCTGTGCTGTTGGCCTGGTACAGCTGCCGCCTGGCCTGGCAGTCGCATGCTTTTCACGACATCTCCACCGGGAGTGACGCCACGCCCCTGTGGCTGCCCCAGATCAGCATGGCCGTGGGCAGCGTGATCTTCGCCCTGGCCCTGCTGGACGAACTCTGGCTGGAACTGCGCGGCGGCCGCGCGCCCACCTCCGAAGGCGAGCTGCTGCGCAATGAATGAATTCCTTGTCACCGCGCTGCTGATCGCCGCGCTCTTCCTGATCCTCGGCAGCGGTGTCTGGATCGGCCTCACGCTCTCGGGCGTGGCCTGGATCGCGATCCAGATCTTCTCGGCCCGCCCGGCCGGCGACGCCATGGCCGTCACCATCTGGGGCTCGGCCTCGGGCTGGACACTCACCGCCCTGCCGCTTTTCATCTGGATGGGCGAGATCCTCTTCCGCACCCGGCTGAGCCAGGACATGTTCCGTGGCCTCGCGCCCTGGATGCAGGCCCTGCCCGGGCGCCTGCTGCACACCAATGTGGTGGGCTGCGCCATCTTCGCTGCCGTCTCAGGTTCCAGCGCCGCCACCTGCGCCACCATCGGCAAGATGACCCTGCCCGAACTCAAGCGCCGCGGCTACCCCGATGACATCACCATCGGCTCCCTGGCCGGGGCCGGCACCCTGGGCCTGCTGATCCCGCCCTCCATCATCATGATCGTCTACGGCGTCGCCGCCGACGTCTCCATTGCCCAGCTCTTCATCGCAGGTGTGGTGCCGGGCATCCTGCTGGCCCTGCTCTTCTCCGGCTACATCATGGTCTGGGCCCTGCGCCATCCGGAACAGGTCCCGCCGCGCGACCCGCCCATGAGCCTGGGCGCCAAGCTGCAGGCCTCGCGCAGCCTCATCCCCGTGCTGCTGCTCATCGCCGGTGTACTGGGCTCCATCTACGCCGGCATCGCCACCGCCACCGAAGCCGCCGCCCTGGGCGTCGTAGGCGCGCTACTCCTCTCGGGCCTGCAGGGCTCGCTGGACCGCCGCAGCTTCTGGGACGCGCTGCTGGGCGCCACGCGCCTGTACTGCATGATCGCCCTCATCCTGGCCGGCGCCGCTTTCCTCACCCTGGCCATGGGCTATATCGGCCTGCCACGTCATCTGGCCGAATGGATAGGCTCCATCGGCCTGAGCCCCTTCGGCCTGGTGCTCGCGCTCACCGTCTTTTTCATCGTGCTGGGCTGCTTCCTCGACGGCATCTCCATCGTGGTGCTCACCATGGGCGTGCTCATGCCCACGGTGCAGAAGGCCGGCATCGACCCGCTGTGGTTCGGCATCTTTGTGGTCGTCGTGGTCGAGATGGCGCAGATCACACCGCCCGTGGGTTTCAACCTCTTTGTGCTGCAGGGCATGACGGGCAAACAGCTGCCCTGGATCGCCCGCGTCTCCCTGCCCATGTTCGGGCTCATGATGCTGGCCGTGCTGTTGATTTGGTTCGTGCCGGGGCTCGTGACTTGGCTGCCGCAGCAGATGCGGCTGTGACCTACGGCCGCCGGTCGACGCAGATCAAGGCGTCTGATAGCACTGCGCGAAGAGCTGTGCGCGGTGTGGGCCCGGCAGATGGCCCCACATCGACCCTGGAGTGTTCAGGATCATGTACTGCAGTTCTCCTACTTGCTGCGGAGCCAGATAGCCTTGGTTGCGCAGGGCCTTGATAGCCCAGCAGTCCGCGTTAACTTCGCTGTTGGCCGGCCCGAGCACGTGGTGAGCGCACTCGTGCGCGTACCAGAACAGCTGCATCGTCGAAGACATCTGCATCAGCACCTGGGGATTGAGCTCGATGCGCGGCGGCAGACCAGGCACGGCGCGCCCCACATCCGGCAGGTTCCAGTTGGGAACAAAGGCTACGGCCTGCCCCGTATAGGCCGTGCACCAGACCGGCACATTGGCAATCACCGGACGGTAGGGATCATATCCCGGCGCACCCCATTGCCCATGCGCCGTACCGCAGCCGATCAGCAGGACCGCGTATATCAGAAAGGCGTGCATCAGACGCTTCATGCTTCCTCCTTTGGACGTATACCTGCCTGAGTTATAGCGCCGCTGTACCGGTGTGCCATCCCATGAACTGGGGACGCTAAACTTGGCCCCATGCTCCCCATTCTTGCCATCTGCCTCGGCGCCTGCGCCGGTGCCCTGCTGCGCTGGCGGCTCGGCCTGTGGCTCAGCACGCCCGGCGCGCTGCTGCCCTGGGGTACGTTGACCGCCAACCTCATCGGTGGTTACCTCGTCGGCGTGGCCGTGGCCGTGTTCCAGGCCCTGCCCCAGCTCGACCCGGCCTGGCGCCTGCTGCTGATCACGGGTTTTCTCGGTGCGCTGACCACCTTCTCCAGCTTCTCGGCCGAGGTCGTCGCGATGCTGCAGCAGGCGCGCTACGGTCTGGCGCTGGGCACCGCGTCACTGCATCTCTTCGGCTCGCTGCTGCTCACCGTGGCTGGCATCAAGAGCGTCGAGCTGGTCCTGGCACGATGAATACGCCAACGGCTCCTGTCACCGGCCGCGTCTACCTCGTGGGCGCTGGCCCGGGCGACCCCGAGCTGCTGACCCTGCGCGCCGCACGCCTGCTGGCCAGTGCCGACGTGCTGGTCTACGACAACCTGGTCTCCGACGGCGTGCTCGCGCTGGCCAATCCGCAAGCCGAGCGCATCTACGCTGGCAAGCGCCGCAACGAACACACCCTGCGCCAGGAACAGATCAACGCCCTGCTGGTGCAGCTGGCACGTACAGGCAAGCAGGTGGTGCGCCTCAAGGGCGGCGACCCCTTCATCTTCGGCCGCGGTGGCGAGGAGATGCAGAAACTCGGCGAACAGGGCATACCCTTTGAAGTGGTGCCCGGCATCACGGCCGCCAGCGGCGTGGCCTGCTACGCCGGCATCCCGCTCACGCACCGCGACCACGCACAGAGCTGCCTCTTTGTCACCGGCCACCTCAAGGATGGCAACCCCGAACTCGACTGGGCCGCGCTCGTACGGCCGCAGCAGACCGTGGTGATCTATATGGGCCTGAGCGGCCTGCCCGAGACCTGCCGGCAACTGATCGCCCACGGTGCCCCGGCCACCCGCCCCATCGCCCTGGTACAGCACGGCACCCTGGCCACGCAGCGTGTGCTCACCGGCACGCTGGCCGACCTGCCGGCCAAGGTGACGGACAGCGGATTTTCATCGCCCAGCCTGCTCATCGTCGGCGACGTCGTGCGCCTGCACGGCACGCTGGACTGGTTCGACACCCACACGGGCGCACAGACGCGCCTGACCCACGACGAAGCGGCCCAGCTGCCGCCCCTGCCCACCGGAACGCCATCATGAGCGACGCACTCGACTACCTCGTCCAGGCCCGGCCCGAAGCCATGGGCCACTACTTCAGCTTCCTCAAGGATGCCGGCAAGCTGCTCGACCCCAAGACCCGCGCGCTGATCTCCGTCATCACCAAGGTGGACGCGCAGACCGAGCGCGGCCTGCGACAGTACGTCAAGCGTGCCCTGCGCGAGGGCTGCAGCGGCGCCGAAGTCATCGACGCCCTGCTCATGGCCTTTCCCACGCTGGGTCTCTCGAAGATCGTCTGGGCCACCGACGTCATCCTCGCCATGCAACTGCCCGAGTTCGCGCCCGAGGCGCTCAAGGGCGAGCCGCCGCAATGGCGCGACGTGATGGCGGCGAAAGACCTGGCCGATGGCCAAGTCCTACGGACCGAACACGCAGGCCGCGGCCTCTTCATCTACCGCGAGGGCCGGCGCTACCAGGTCTATGACAGCCGCTGCCCGCACAAGAGCACCAACATCCCCGAACTCGCCCTCAAGGGGCTCAAGCTCACCTGCCCCAAGCACGAATGGCAGTTCGACGTGCGCAGCGGCGAATGCATCAAGAAGGGCGACACGCCGCTCACACGCCTGGAAAGCAAAGTACTCAAGGGGCGATTGCTGGTGCGCTGGTAACGTCGCCCCTGCAACGGGTGACAAGAACAGGAGATGGCCATGGAATACATCCGACTGGTTCTAGCCAATACATCTCTATGGGAAATCATGGCATTGATTGTCGTGCTGTACCTGCTGTTCAATCCCGCGCTTCTTCGGACCGTCACCCGATTGAAAATAGGAGAACTGGAAATCGAGCTGAATGCTCTGAAGCAAAAAGTCGCTCAGGGGGAACAACAGATCAAAGAGCTGGAGACGGAAATC
>CAMLNH010000038.1 GCA_946481355.1 uncultured Curvibacter sp. | reverse complement strand
AGCTGCTGGACAAAGTCGGAATGCAACTCGGTATCGTTATTGACGAACAACACCCAGTCATCCGCCGCAGCAATGCCAAACAAGTGGCGCAGCCCCAGATCGATGCCGCCACCCCACCAGAGATTACCGTCTCCTTTCAGGGTCGTGACATCGCCCTGGCTCTTGAGGAATTCGTCCGTGCCATCGGTTGAACCGTCATCGACCACAGTGATGCGCAGCGGCTCGTCCAGCACTTGCTGGCGCAGGCACTCCAGCATGGTGCGCGTCATCTCCAACCGGTTGAACACGGGCATCAGGGCATGTACCGTCATGGGCCGGGAGTCCTTTTCAGTTCCACCATCAGACTATCTCCGAAACCGAGCATATCGACGCAGCGGTTGAATACCGCGATGACGGCCAGCACCGGGACCAGCACCAGCGTGCGCGCAGCTCTGGCCATCGGCTGTCTGGAACTCCCCGCCTTCTCCGTGGCGGACGACACCTGCCAGAGCGGGCTAGGCTGCCCCTGCACGGCGGCCCTTCTGTTGGCTCTGAGCTGCAACACAGTCCAGAGATTGGGCGTGATGGTTCTCGTACTGGTCACCTGCAATCCACAGCGGCTTGCCAGCCGCTTGAACGTGCCGGCATCGAAGTGGTGCAGGTGATAGGGAATGTGCCAGTTGATCCAGCGCGCGCCCGAGAGCCGGCACCAGAACGATCGACGATTCGGGAATACGAGCACCATGCGCCCGCCGGGGGCCAAGCGCCGGGCAATCAGTTGCAGCGCCTTGTCAGGTTCCGGAATGTGTTCGATCACCTGGTTCAGGATGACCAGATCGAAGTCCTGCCCCGCAAAGGGGTGGTCCCCGATGCCCCCCTGATGGATCTGAAGCCCCAGCCCCTGGGCCAGCTTCTCCACGTTCGGGTCGGCCTCGACACCGAAAGCCTGGGCCCCCAGGGCCTTCGCCTCCAGCAGGGACAGGCCGCTGCCGCACCCGATGTCCAGCATCCTTTCACCACGCCGTGCGCGATACTGCCCCTGGTTGTCCACGCCCATCCACCAACGCCGCAGGCGTGCCAACGGGGCCAGCACGGGCGCAGCCTGGGCCGCCACCATCTCGGGCGTCAAAGTCTTGCGCGGGTAGTAGGTGCCGTACAGGGCCGGCAGATCATGCTCGCTCAGCCGCGGCAGTGTCATCAGGTGGCCGCATGCCTTGCAGTACGCCAACTGGAAACTGCCAGGGTGGCCATAACGGTCGTCGAACACGCTGCGCCAGGGAATGAGATCAACCCCGCCGCAGACGGGACAAGCCGTCCCGCTGCCGGCGGCAACACCATCAAGCACAGCTTCTTGCATATCAGTCATTGCACTGCAACCGGAAAACGCCCTAGGTCCTGCCCAGAACGATCAGCATATGGTCAGGCCCCAGCGAAGGCAGCCCGTTGTAATGGCGCCCCTGCAAGCGCTTGCGGATGTACTGCGCCACCCCCAGCAGCGCCGGGCGCTGGTATCCGACCGACGCATAGGTCTTGTCCAGCGTCACCAAGCCGAACCCGGGAACGCCCATGAGATGGCGGGCAGAGGGGAATACGATGTGCTCCGGGTACTGCGCGTACCACCAATGCGAGCCGGCCAGCCGCGCGCTGGCGGCCTCGATGTCGCCCGTCAACAGCACGAGCTTGCCGCCCTTGGCCAGCTTGGCGTGGCAGGTCTCGATGAAGGCCGGTACATCGTAGAGGTGCTCGATCAAGTCGAAGGCCGAAATGATGTCGAACTGCCCCGGCACTTCGTCGAACGACCGGTAGGCTTCGTGGCCTTTCTCCCGCAGCACGGCCCGGCTTTGCTCCGAATACTCCAGTCCGGCAGTGGAGCAGCCCAGTTGCCGGGCGAAATCCAGCATCTCACCGGTGTTGCAGCCGACATCGATCACCCGGCCTGCGGAGCGGAACAGCTCTTCCATGCGCTGCACGACCAGGCGCGTCTTGGTTTCCTGGAAAGACTGGGTGACCCAACGGTCACCCGCCTGCCCGGACGAATAGAGGTGTCTGGCCGTCTCGGCATCCACGACGTTCTGCACGAAGCCCGAGCCGCACTGCCGGCACCGCCACAGTTCCGGCACGCGGGTCAGATCGATCGCGCAGCTGGAAAAGCTTACCTTGCCCGTGTAATCCAGTCGGCCATGCCCGGCCACCTGGTCCGACCGGCACAGTGGGCAGGCACCATGCGCTACATGGTTGTCGACCGGGATCGGGTTTGTCTGCATTTGCGGATCAGCGACACGAGGTCAGTTCGATTTTTCATACACAGCCAGATCTTCGGCACTGTCGACCTCGCCCCAGCGCTCGCTGTACGGCAGGGCCAGGATCCGGGCGCCATGACCTGCTATGAGGCGCTGCAGCATGCCCGTCATGTCCAGCTTGTCGCGCAAACGGTCATCCAGCGTCGCCCGCAAGGACTCCACCTTGCTCCAGGCGGCCGGCGTGAAACGCAGCAGCCCCATGTACTGCCCCTGGATGTCTTCAATGCGCATGGGCTTCTGGCCGATTTCCAGGAGCACGCGCTGAGCATCCATCTTGAAGGTCTCGGCATCCGACAGCGGATCCTCGAACCGGCTCTCCCACAGCGCGCGCCAGTTGGGGTCGTAGGTGATGGCCAATTCCGCATCCGTCTCCATCAACAGTCGCGGCGCGCTGGATTCATAGAAGATGTCCGAATAGCTGACGACGCAGGGCTCGCCACGCAGCCATTCCTGGGCACAGGCGAGCGAAGCGACCATGTTTGTCTCCGCCCAGCGCGGGTTATGGAACTCGACGAGCCCGCGGTTCGACAGCAGTTCGCGCTTGTAGCCCGTGACGATGGCGATCTGCTCGATCCCGGCCCCGCGCAGGGCGGCCAGTTGCCACTCCAGCAACGGCCGACCATGCAGCTCGACCAGGCATTTGGGCCGCTCTTCGGTCAGGTTCTTCATGCGGCTTCCGCGCCCTGCCGCCAGGATGATGGCTTTCATAGAAGCTCCGGTTGATAGGTCTGCAATTGAAAATCACTGTAGGCGTAGGGCGCGCGCAAGGACAGCAGCCGCGGGTTCCGGCGGCCCGGCTTGCCGTAGCGCAAGGGCTGGCCGGTATGCCAGTCCAGCACCGCGCCACCGGCCGCCTCGAGCACCGCCTGCCCCGCCGCAGTATCCCATTCGGAACTGCCGACCAGGCGGGGGAACACGTCCGCCAGGCCCGCAGCAAGGTAGCCGTATTTCAAGGCCGACCCCACCGCCACGCGCTCGCGGATCCGGTTGGCCTGCGCGAAGATGTCCACGTCGGGGTGATCATGGAAGCGGCTCACGGTCATACGGCAGGCCTCTGATCTGGGATGGACGCCACAGGGCTTGCGGTCGCCACCGCCCTGACTTTCCACCCAACAACCCAGCCCCCGCCCCCCGGCATAGATTTCGCCGCGTGCCGGGGCATGCACCACACCCAGCACCGGCGCTTCCCCATCCACCAGCGCGATGTTGACCGTGAACTCGCCGTTGCGGGCTAGGAAATCCTTGGTGCCATCCAGCGGGTCGACCAGCCAGTAGCGGGATGCATCCAGAAACAGGTCCGTCCCCTCTTCCGAGACGATGGGCATCCCGCTGGCAGCGAGCCGGCTCGTGATCAGCGCATGCGCCGCCCGGTCTGCCAGGGTGACGGGCGAGCCATCCCCCTTCACCTCGACCGTGAGCTGCTGCTCGTGATGCAACAGCAAGGCCTCGCCGGCTTCCTTCGCTGCCGCTGCCGCCAGATCGAGCCACTCACGCACCGAACAGGCTCCGAATGCGCTGCAGGTCCTGCGCAGAGAATGCATCTTCCCGTTCCGGGTGCCACATCCAGCCCTCCCACGGCAGCGTCAAGTGCCCGACGGCCTCGATCTCGCCGTCCTCGCTTTGCGCCAGCACGCGAAAGCCTGCCGGACAGGTGGCCAGAGCATAGTTGTGATAACTGTTGACGGTGCCGGCGATCTCGCCGGACACCGTGTGGCGGCTCGCCACGTGCCCGCCGACCGGCTTGAGTCCGGTCTGCGTCCACACACCCATCATCTGCATGCCACGGCAAATACCCAGCAGGGGCAGGCGATGTTGTTGCGCGTAGTCGAGCAGCGCCGATTCTGTGCGGTCCCGGCGGTCGGCCTGGCCCAGGTCATTGCCGCCCGACAGCACGATGCCGGCCGGCTGCAGGCCATCCAGCCAGGCCGCGAGCGCATCGGCATCGTGCAGCACATTGGGCACCGGATAGGGCATGTAGCCTGCCGTGTGCAGCCACTGGATCAGGCGCTGGTCCAGCGCATCCCGCGTCTCGCGGCGCTGCGGGTGGTCGTCGACCCGCTGGCTGACGGCGACGGCTTTCACGCCAGCACCTCCACCCGGCGACCAGCACAGTCCAGGTGCAGCCGCTGCGCGCCCGACCAGCGCCGGTACAGGACCTCTCCCGCGCCGATGACCGCAGGCAGGCCCAGTTCGCCGGCCCGGATGGCCATGTGCGAATTAGCGCCGCCCCACGCCGTGATCAGGCCGGCGATGGGATAGGCGAACAACCAGTCGAAGCCCGGATCCGCGTTGGGGATGCAGACGATAGCCCCGGCCAGGCTGTCGCGCTCGCTGCAAGTGACCACGGGTGCCGTGGCCTGGTTCTGGGTGATGAAGTTCGGCGCGCTTTCCGGCCATTCGAAGGCCCACACGTCCTCGGGGCGGGCGATCAGCGGCGGAAGCGACACCCTGAGGGTCTCAGCGTAACGCGCCTTGCCCTGCTCGATGCTGCGCGTGAGCACGTCCCGCGGGTCCGCTGCCGCCACGTACAGCTCCTTGAAGGCGGCAATGTCGCAGTAGGCCAGATCATCCCGCGAGAAGCCCCATCGAGTGCCGCACTCGGCCACCAGTGCCAGCACGTCCGACAGGTTGCGCGTGAAATGAAATTTGGCCAGCTCGCGCAGTTCGATACCGGCCTGCAAGAAGTCGAACAGGCCCACCGGGTCCGGCTGCAGGCCGTGCGCGTCCAGGAGCCTGCCGACCTCACGCATCTGCGGCAGCGTCAAGGAGAACGGTTTGGCCGCCTCCGGCGCTGCAGGGCGCTGGCTCCAATCGAAATACAACTCGGGCGCCTCGTCATAACGAGGCGACAGGATGTCGTAGGTGCCGGGGCGCAGATGACCATAGCGGGCCAGGAAGGTAGCCTTGTCCAGCGTGGCGCGGTCCCGCGCCAGCTGACTGCTCACCGTCGATACGCTGCCAAGGAAGGCGTCATAGTCGCCCTGTGAGAACACGCCGACGGCCACCAGGGACTTCAGCATCTGGACCGCGACAAACCCGGCGCGCGCCAGGCCGGCGAAAGGCAGGGTCCCATAACGCTTGGCGTCCTCGAGCAGCCAGTAGATCCGCTCCAGCGGATCCGCGCTGGAAGCCAGCAGTTCCTCGCGCCGCGCATTGAGCACGTCCAGCTTGGTCGCGTCGCCACGCCACAGGCCCTCCTGAGGATGGACGATACGGTTGGTCAGCCCGCGCAGGCTGGCGGCGATCGTCTCCTGCTCGACCTTGGAAAAACCCGCCTCGCCCAGCCGCCCCAGGCGCTCCGGCAGGTCCAACGTGTAGCAGGAGAAGACAATCTCGAATTCCACCTTGTCATGCAGGGTGGGCTCGGCCAGCAGCCGGTCGATGTAGTGGTCGACCAGCCGTCCCGCGAGGCCTTCCTCCAGGTCGGCCGGGATGAAGGAATTGAAGGACAGCCGAACATCAATATAGGGCAGGCCGAAGAAGTGCGGCATCAGCGGAAAGCTGCGCAGGTTCCGGTAGCCGTAGTTGTGCCGCTGATAGGCCCAGATCGCATCGGTAATCAGCTCGCGATAAAGCGACAGGGCCAGGGGTTTGGGCCGGATGCCGACGATTTCGGCCGGATTCCAGTCGGGCATGACGCCATAGACCGTGCGACGTCCCATCAGGAAGGGGTGGGGCGTCATCCCGCGCGCTACCTTGTCCTGCACCCGCTCCAGCCGGACTGCCTGTGCGGCGGCCGACTCCGGCACCCGCTGCAGCACCAGCGGGCGCGCCTGCAGCAGCCACAGCACCTGCTGCGCGCCCTCCTTCGTGACGGCGAATTCGCAGTCGAGCGGCGCATCACCAAACAGAGCCGACAACTCCTTGAGCAGTTCGACAACACCTGCCAGCGCCTGCGGCGTCGGCAGGGGCGATGCGCCAGCCTGTTGCCAGGTGCGCCCACCCATGCCGCCGGTGACCGCCGTGGTGTCCGTCCCCTCCGTCCAGTTCACCACACGGTAGGGTGCACAGGTGTTCGGGTCATGCGAGAACGCCACGCCCGAACGCACGACGTCCTGCAGCATGGGCTGGATCAGCACCTCGTCCGCCACATCCGCGACGCCATAGGAGGCGATGACCCGCTCGACCGCCGCCTCCAGCCCCGACGCCGAGATGTCGGGCAGCGACAGGAACGCCCCCGCATTGGAACTGCCATGGCCGTCTTCGCGCCGGCAGCTGGACCGTACGATCCACGGCCCCTCCCCCACCGCAGGCACCACGCGCGTCAGGCAGGCGGCCCGGTCGGCGCGCCAGTCCTGCACGGTGAACCACACCAGCGGCGCGATTCGTGCGGAACGCAAGCGGCCCCGCAGCTGCGCCAGCGTGCCGGCTTTAGTGGAGAAGGCAGGTGTCATCGCCGATCAATCTTTGCGGCGTGCTGACCAAGCGCGGGTCCAGTAGGTGGCCTCGATGACCTTCAGACCACGGATGCGCTGTTCGACAAACCTCAGGAACGAATCGAATTTCTCCGGACCAAGCTGTACGCGCAGATCGTTGACGGAACGCCAAGCCCCCATGTAACGCTCCGGCGTCATCTCAATGACGTGCCGCCCCTCTAGATAGACCACGTCCTCGAAATAGGGAGAGCCCCAGAGTTTTTCGGTCAGAGTTTCGGTGATGCCCGAGCGGCCCGAGGAAACGCGCTTGATATTCGGTCTCAGGGTATCCAGATGCGCCTCAACCTCGACCAGCAGCGGGTTCACCTCGATGAGTCGGGGATTCCAGAGCGCGGTAAAGCGCCCCCCCGGCCGCAGGACGCGGTGAAACTCCCGGGTAGCAACACCGAAGTCCGCCCAGTGGAAGCTCGACGCCATACTCAGCCAGTCGCAGGACTCATCTACCAGACCGGTCTTCTCGGCGGAACCGGCTACCCAGCGGATGGATGAATGGACGCTATCTGCGACGCCGTTCGCCCGCATGTCGTCGTTGGGCTCTACCGCCGTCACCGAATTCACACCCCGCGCATGCACCATGCGGGTCCAGATTCCGGTACCCGCTCCGACGTCGGCGAAGTCGATTTTGGACACCGGCTTGCAGATCAGACCCAGCAGCCCGCTCAGAACGGAGGGGCAGTAGTCAGGTCGGTGCTGTGAATAATCCTTGGCGAGTCCAGTGAAGTCGCCTGCCTTGAGTGTGCTCGTCATACTGTTGCTCTCACTTTCATAATCTCCATCAATTCATCCGCCAGAGCCTGAACGCTCTTGCCGGGCACGAATTCTGCGACCCAATCAGGCGATTCGGGCTCGTCGATCATTAGATCGAGCCCGGCCACGTTACCGATCTCCCCCGCGTCGTAGCGACGATAGATCCCCTTGGGATCGCGCCGCCGCAGTTCCTCCACGGGCACCTTCAGATAGATTTCGAAGTAACCCGGCAAGTGGGCACGATTCCATGCATGCACTTCCCTGAACAGGGAGATCGTGGAAATCACCACCGTCAGCCCCTGTGCCGCGATCACGCGGCACAGGTGCGCGTACTGCATGGCCAGCGCCAGGCGGCCTTCGCGGCCATGGTTCTGCGGGTTGGCTGCGACGGCGCCAAACACCTCCCGAAGCTCGTCGCCATCCAGGAAGACCACCGGCAGGCCCCGGGCACGCAAGAGCTCCACCAGCCGGACGGCCAGCGTGGTCTTGCCCGCGCCCGAAAGACCCGTGATCCAGTACACCGCGCCCTTGCTCATGTCTGCTTGCTCAGCATCAAGTTCTTGAACCGACGCCGCAGGCGCCACATCCACACCCGTAACCAGCCGGGCGTATCAATATTGTGCCTCTTCATCTGGTCCACGCACCGCCACCACAGGCGAGCCAGGCGGTGTTCCTGCGGCCACGTCAGCCGGCGCAGGCTCCACGCCCCCAGGCCGGTGGCAAACTCGTCCAGGCTGCGCAGCAAGACATGGATTTCATAGGGCGTCAGGCCCGAGCGCCTCAGCCTGACATCGTCCAGAGTGACCATGAATCGGACCAGACGGGCCGCCGGTTCGCCCAGGCGGCCCGGGTCATCGCCCGTCCGCGCGCCCAGCCAGAAATCGGGCTCTACCGCCAGTTGCCGGTAGAAGCCGAGCACGGCGGCCTGGGGCAGGTAGCTGCCCCGCTCGGCGGCAGGGTCGGAATCATAGCCAAAATGCGCCAGCAGGCCCGCCGTTTGCCGGGCAATCCTGGTAACGCAGGCAGCATCATCGGACACCTTCCAACCGCCTACTTGGCTGGCGCGGTTGATCAGCTGCGCATCCTCCGGGTTGTCTTCGCGGTACTTCTTCTCGGCCAGCGCAGCCTTCTCGAAGGTGGAATTCTCGAGGGCCCGCGCCAATTCCGGCTCCGCCACCTTGAGCCCGGCATAGTCGAGGATCGCTTCGAGCGTCTTACGCGCATCGCTCTTGTAGTCCTCGAATCGGAAAGCGCGGATGTCCGGCTGTCGCAGCCACAACTCGTTGAACATCGACCAAGTGTCGATCTTGTCGTGCAAGGTATGCGGGTCCGGGAAGTCGAGGAATTCCTCGAAGGACATGTCCGGCGATTCGCGGCGGTAGCGAGAGAATATGGCGTCGCGCGGATCGCGCACGAAATAGATGATCCTATGGCCGGCATGCCTGCGGGTCGGCCACTGGTGCGCCCACTCGACCTCGATGTCGCCGCGAAAGTCGAATTTCTCGCGCGTACTGAGGATGGGCAACCATTTCTTCAGATGGTTCTCGACCGGGTTCAGGACATGGACGCCCTCGCGTGCAGGCGTCCACATCTCCCCCAGCGTCTCCCGGTAGGTCTTGACCCCCAGTTCCAGAAAGCAGTTGATGAGCCAAGTGGCGCCCGACGGCTCGCGCGGGGAAATCAGATAGATCTTGACGGGCTTCAAGGTAATGCTACTTTTCAGTCATTTCTTCCCGCTCTGCCAACGCAGCACGGAATTCATCATGCGGGCAGTCAGGGGCTCCATCAGGAAAAGGATGGCGAACCCAGCCAGAACAGCGGCCTCCGTGGCCAGCAGGGGCACCTTGTCGGAGATCACGTGGCCGGCCACCAGCGCCGCCAGTGTGAGCGCCACGGAGAATGCGAAACGCCCCTTGAGCCGCCGGATCTCCACCCACAACCCGGGTATCGGGCCGATTTTCTTGGTGTACCGCCTGTACTCCGCCGCCGCATTGTAGGCGGTCGTCAGGGTGAGACCGACGCCAGCGCCGTACAAACCGAGCAAAGGAATCAGCATGGAGGACGCCAGGAGATTGAGCACCGCCAGGTTGACATGCATCCTGAAAATGAAGGCGAGGTCGCGTATCCCGATCAACGCCCCATACAGGGGGGCGGCGAAGATGATGCCGATGCTCGACGGTATCAGCAGGAAGTAGAACAGCGACAGCTCCTTCATGTCCTCTCCAAACCAGAAGTGGCTCAGAAGAACCATGAGCACACATCCTGCACCGTGCATCAGCATCGCCGGGACCATGCCATAGCGCAACACCTTCAGATAATCTTCGCCGCCATCGGCGCTCAGCTTCTCCGAGAGCTGAAGGAATACCCGGAAGGCCCCGCCAAACAGGCCGCGGATACCCGCAACGATCTTCGTGGCAATCTCGTAGGCCGTGACGCTGACAGGTCCGACAAAATGGTTCAGCAGGAACTTGTTGAAAGGATCGAAAAAGATGTTGACCAAGCTTGCCCCCTGCAACATCAGGCCGTGCCGCAGAAGGTCCGGGATCAGGCCGAGGGCCCGGGTGGAAGGCAACAAGGCACGCCGATGCCCCATCTGCAGCCTCGTCCACGTGGTAACCGCCAGTTCGAGCACTGCACCCAGCAGATAGCTCCAACCCACATCCACAATGTCCAGGCGGGCCTGCGTGACAAAGCCGGTTGCCAGCAGCACGAAGGTGACCGGCGGCCCGAAAATTTGCGCCCGGGCGGCAAGGTCGAAGCGCCCCAATCCCTCGATCACGGCCACATTGCCGGCCACCAGCAACTGGCATGCTGCCAAGGCTACCACCAGGAACAGCAGGTCTGCCAGCTGCCGTACGACAGCGGCGTCCCCCGCGGCATAGACGAAAGTGTGGATGAAAGCCGGCCCCAGCGGCAAGGCACAGAGGACCAACAAGGCGACACTCAGCAAGGTCACCTGCCAGACGGCGGAAAACAGCCGCGTCCTGCCGGCGTCCGCATCGAGGGTACGCCCATATTCGCCCGCGCGTGTCACCGCAATGGTATGGACGCTGTTGATGAACGCCACATAGAAGGCGGTCACCGAGAGCATCAATGCCAGATATCCATAGGCGTCCGCCCCGGCCAGCCGGATCGCGAGGAAGAGATTCCCGACACCGAAGACAAGCCGGATAGCGGCAGAAACCCCGCCCCACGATGCGTGCCTGAAAAAACTAGACATGGAGTCTTGGAGACGCTCCGCCGCTCACGCCGGACCGAAGCCTGCTATCGCAGCACACACCCTGTCAACCTCTTCCGGGGTATGCCCGACTGAGATCGGCAGGCTTAGCTCGGTGGCATGCAGTTCCTCGGCGACAGGATGGCTGCCCCCCAGGATTTCCCGCATGGCTTCCTGCCGGTGCGGGGGGATGGGGTAATGAATTTCGGTCTTGACACCATGGTCCAGCAGATGCTGACGCAGGGCGTCGCGGTGCGGATGGCGGATGCCGTAGATGTGGAATACGTCATACTCATCCGGTCGGCGCAGCGGCTTGGCCACCCATTCCGGCAGATTGGCAAAATAGACCTCGGCCAGAGCCCGCTTGTGCGCCGTCATGGCGTCCAGGTGACACAGTTTGACGCGCAGCAGCGCGGCCTGCAATTCGTCCAGGCGGGAGTTGACGCCGACATAGCGGTTGACGTACTTTTGTTTGGAGCCATAGTTGCGCGTATGGCGCAGGCGGTCGGCGAGGGCATCGTCACTGGTGACGATAGCGCCGGCGTCACCGAAGGCCCCGAGGTTCTTGGTCGGGTAGAAACTGAAACAGCCGGCGTCGCCGAAGGTGCCGGTCATCTGCGCGCCCAGGCGCGCACCATGAGACTGGGCGCAATCTTCCACCACCCTGAGACCATGCTCACGCGCAAAGGCGCCGATGGCATCCATGCGGCAGGTCTTGCCGAACAGATGGGTGACGCAGATGGCGCGCGTATTGGCAGTCATGGCCCGCGGCAGACGGGCCGGGTCCATGTTGAAGGTTGCGAGCTCGGGCTCCACCAGTATCGGCCTGTGGCCGGCACGCACGATGGCGAGGATGGTCGCGATGTAGGTGTTGGAGGCCACCAGGACGTCGCTGCCCCAGGGCAGGTCCAGCGCCTCGATCGACAGGATGAGCGCGTCCAGCCCGTTGGCCACCCCGATGCAGTGCTTCGCGCCGACGTAGGCCGCGAATTCGGTCTCGAAGGCGCTGACCTCCTGGCCGAGCACGTACCAGCCGCCGCGGATCACGCGAGCGGCTGCGGCCTCCAGCTCGGCCATGTACGGCTGGTTGGAACGCGCCAGGCTTTCGTATTCGATGATCTGCGGCTCAGGCATAAGGTTGGTCGATGTATTCGCTACGGTCGTAGGGGTGTGAGGACATGACCAGCAGGACGGCGCCCGGGCCGAAGGTCATGGTGTGCCAGTCCTTGGGTTCCACCAGCAGGCACTGCCCGGGGTGGTTCAGTATCACGTTGTCGGTAGCAACGCCGTCGTTCATGTAGACGGTGACGGTGCCGCTCACCGCCACCAGGGCCTGGCGGGTGTGGTGATGCCGGTGCCCACCACGGGTCTGGCCGTCGGCACCATAGATCCAGTAGCTGCGCACGACCGCAAAGGGCAGCACCCTTTCAAGCACCGTGAGCGAACCGCGCGCATCGGTATGGGTGGGGAGTTTCAAGAACTGGAAATGCGACATGGCTTCGCTCTCAGGCCCGCCGGCCTATGCCTTCATAGTGGAGGCCGGCTTCCCGCACCTCGGCCGGCTCATAGAGATTGCGCCCGTCGAAAATGACCGGCTCTCGCAGGGCCGTCTTGATGGCGGCAAAGTCGGGGCTGCGGTAGGCCTTCCATTCGGTGGCGATCACCAGCGCGTCGGCACCCTGCAGCGCCTGCAGGGGTTGTTCATGAAGGGTGACCGCCCGCAGGTCTTTGGCGGACAGGTCAAGCGCCAGGCAACGCCGTGCCTCGTCCATGGCCACGGGATCATTGGCCTGCACACGGGCACCCCGGCGCACCAGCTCGGCCAC
>CAMLNH010000037.1 GCA_946481355.1 uncultured Curvibacter sp. | reverse complement strand
TGATCGCCGAGGATGACCAGGTGCTGGCCGACGGCCTGCTGCGCACCCTGCGCAGTTCCGGCGCGGCCGTGAACCATGTGGCCAGCGGCACCGAGGCCGACGCGGCCCTGATGACCAACTCCGAATTCGACCTGCTGATCCTGGACCTGGGCCTGCCCAAGCTGCACGGTCTCGAGGTGCTCAAGAAGCTGCGCGCGCGCGGCTCCAGCATGCCCGTGCTCATCCTGACCGCAGCCGACAGCGTGGAAGAGCGCGTCAAAGGCCTGGACTACGGCGCCGACGATTACATGGCCAAGCCGTTTTCGCTGCAGGAGCTCGAAGCCCGGGTGCGCGCCCTGGTGCGCCGCGGCATGGGCGCCACCAGCAGCCACATCAAGCATGGCCCGCTGACCTACGACCAGGCCGGCCGCGTGGCCACCATCGACGGCAAGATGGTCGAACTCTCGGCGCGCGAACTCGGCTTGCTGGAGGTGCTGCTGCAGCGCAGCGGCCGCCTGGTCAGCAAGGACCAGCTGGTCGAACGCCTGTGCGAGTGGGGTGAAGAGGTCAGCAACAACGCCATCGAGGTCTACATCCACCGCCTGCGCAAGAAGATCGAGAAAGGTCCGATCCGCATCGCCACCGTGCGCGGCCTGGGCTACTGCCTGGAAAAAATCCCCGGTTGAGCGGGCGGCGTTCAGCGTCGAGCAAGAACCTCATCCACGCTGAACGCTCCACGCCCGACGCAAAGCGAACATGAAACTTTTCCAGCGCGAACAGCGCTCGCTCTTCGGCGAGATCCTGGACTGGATGCTCACGCCGCTGCTGCTGCTGTGGCCCATCAGCCTGGTGCTGACCTGGCTGGTCGCGCAGAGCATCGCCGGCAAGCCGTTTGACCGCACGCTCGAATACAACGCCAATGCACTGGCCCAGCTCGTCACGGTGGAGCACCAGCAGGTGCGCTTCAACCTGCCTCTGCCGGCGCGGCAGCTGCTGCGCTCTGACGATACCGATACGGTTTATTACCAGGTTCTCGGCGCGCGCGGCGAGTACCTGGCCGGCGAGCGCGAGTTTCCCCCACCTTCGGAGGAAGAGATCGTGGCGCCCGGCGTGGTGCGCCTGCGCGACGACAAGTACCAGGGCATGGAACTGCGCGTGGCCTATATGTGGGTGCCACTGGAGCCACTGGGCGCGCGCCTGGCCCTGGTCCAGGTCGCCGAGACGCGGGACAAGCGTTCCATCCTGGCAGCCGAGATCATCAAGGGCGTGATGCTGCCGCAGTTCGTCACCTTGCCACTGGCCGTGCTGCTGGTCTGGCTGGCCCTGGTCCAGGCCCTCAAGCCGCTCAACCGTCTGGAGGAGCGCATCCGCGCGCGCCGCCCGGACGACCTGAGCCCGCTGGACACCCAGACCGTGCCGCAGGAGGTGGCGCCCCTGGTGGCCTCGGTGAACGACCTGCTGCTGCGCCTGAAAGATTCGATCAGCACGCAGAAGCGCTTCCTCGCCGATGCCGCCCACCAGCTCAAGACGCCACTGGCCGGCCTGCGCATGCAGGCCGACCTGGCGCAGCGCGAGGGCACCAGCACGGAAGAGCTCAAGCAGTCGCTGCGCCAGATCGGCCGCTCCAGCATCCGCGCCACCCACACCGTCAACCAGCTGCTGGCCCTGGCGCGTGCCGAGGCCGGCACCACCGCCATCAGCCGCCAACCCTGCGACCTCGCGCGCATCACGATGGAAGTGGTGCAGGACAGCGTGCCGCGCGCCCTGGACAAGTACATCGACCTCGGTTACGAGGGGGCCCAGCCCGGCACCCCTGGCGTGACGATCGAAGGCAATCCGACCCTGCTCAAGGAGCTGGTGCGCAACCTGCTCGACAACGCCATCAACTACACGCCCTCGACACTGGACAGTCCCGGCGTGATCACCGCGCGCGTGCTGGCCGACCCCTTCGGCAAGATCATCGTGCTCCAGGTGGAAGACTCCGGTCCGGGCATCCCGCCGGCCGAACGCGAGCTGATCTTCCAGCCTTTCTACCGTGCCCTGGGCAACGACGTGGACGGTTCGGGCCTGGGTCTGCCCATTGCACAGGAAATTGCCCAGCAACACCGCGCGCACATCAATGTGGAAGACACGCGGCCAGGACAGACCCCACCCGGCGCACGCTTCATCGTGCGCTTCAACCTGGCCCGCAAGAACTGACGTCAGCAGGCCTTATTTACAGCTGCGCAGCGACTTGTCGCCCAGTGCCGGCCTGAGCTCTTCCAGCTTGGGCTTCATGGCCTCATCGGCCGCGGGGATGCGAAGCTGGCTCTGCTTGAGCTCGGCCCGCTCCTGGACCACGCGCGCCGTGCGCACCCCGCGTTTTTGCAGCGCATTGAGCTCGGCCTGGGCCTGGGCCTGGGTCTCGAAGCGGCCCAGCGACAGACCCAGCTGCAGCTCGGTGTTCTCCAGCGGCTGAAGCTTGAGCTTCATCTTGTCGAGCTCGGCCCTCTTGCGCTCCAGGGCCACAGCATTGGGAAACTTGCCCATGTAGACGATCCAGCGTGCCGGCTCGACACTGGTTTCCAGCGTCCAGGCCGTGGGCGGCAGCAGGGCTTCGAGCGCCTTGCGCAGCGTCTCGGTCTGGCCTTCGTCGAACAGCCCCGCCTGCAGGCATTCGGGCGGCTTGGGGGGTGTCAGCGCCACCTGCTCGGCCTTGCGGCCCTCCTCGGGGGGCAGGATGCGGATCGCCTGGGGTCGCAGCTGCTGCTCCAGACGCTGCGGTTCGCTCTGCTCCCCAGGCGACCAGCCGTAGGCACGCAACAAACCATGCGACCAGGCGTAATACGCAGCGTTGAGCAGAACCAGCAACAGGACGACGAGGCGCAGCATGGGCGGTCTTCAGTGGGTGGGACGGACGCTGACTTCGGCGCTGGAGATTTTCTTCAGGCCGCCGGAAGTATGCACCAGCAGCGCGCCCTGCGCGTCGACGCCCCGCGCCTGCCCGTGGCTGCCATCGCTGAGCTGCACCTCACGACCGGCCAGCGCGTCACGCGCAGCATAGGCAGGCAGAAAAGGCGTCCAGCCCTGAGTCTCGAAGCGCTGCACCGCCTGCACCAGCGCCGGTGCCACACGCAGCAGGGCAGAGGGTGCGTCCATGCCGGGCGCCAGCTCCTGCAGCCAGGCCGGTGGTGTGTTGAGTCCAGCCGCCTCGCGCGGGGTGATGTTGATGCCGACACCGATCACGGCGTAGCGCTCATCGCCAACCTGGGTGGTCTCGATCAGG
This sequence comes from uncultured Curvibacter sp., assembly GCA_946481355.1. The sequence goes on along the minus strand of CAMLNH010000037.1, from coordinate 9,296 downwards.
ATGCCCGCAAGCTTGCGGTCCTGCCACCAGACATCGTTGGGCCACTTGAGTTGCAATTCAGGATGAAGACTCTGCGCCACGCCCACGCCCACGGCCAGCGACAGGCCCGACCAGTCAGCCATGCGCAGCGGCAGGCCCAGCGAAAAGGTCAGCACATCGCCGGGCGCGCCGCTGTGCCAGGCTCGCCCCAGCCGGCCACGGCCCGCGGTCTGTGCCTCGGCCACGAGCAGCACCGGCTCCAGCCGGCCAGCACGCGCGCGGCGCATGAGCTCGGTGTTGGTCGAGTCGATCTCGGGCAGGACCTCGACCGTGAAACCAGACAGGGCGGGTACCACCGCCTCCCAGACCGCTTCGGCCGGCCAGCGCAACATCACGCTCTGCTCTTCTTGCCGGCTTTCTTCTTGTCTTTCTTCTTTTCGCCCTTGGCTTTCTTCTTTTTCTTCGCGGACTTCTTCTTCGGCTCGTCGTCCTTGGGCGCCAGCAGGGTGCCGCGGCAGTTCTCGCTGCCGCACCAGCAGGGGTACTGGGCCAGCAGCTTCTTCGTATACGGCTCGTCGATGATCAGGCCGTAGTCGTAGTTCAGCTCCTCACCGGCCTTGATCTTGCGCAAGGACTTGATGAAGACCCGGCCCTCCTGCTCGTCGGCCTCGCAATTCGGGGCGCAGGAATGGTTGATCCAGCGCGAAGAGTTGCCACCCACCTTGGCATCGATGACGTGGTCCTCATCAATGTGGAAATAGAAGGTGTGGTTCGGGTCCTTGGGATCGTGCGGATGGCGGCGCAGCGCCTCTTCCCAGTCGATGACCTCGCCCACGTATTCGATGATGACATCGCCCTTGGGGATGTCCTGGACGGCGAACACACCCTTGCCGTGCACGCCGGAGCGACGGGTCTGGATACGGCGGCCAGACTCGGAAACGGGATTCTTGGACACTGCTGAAAAATTTGGTAAGGTGAACTCGTATGGGCGCGCGCGTGTGCGCGCCCGCGTGTGCGCGTGTATGCACGCGCGAGAACCTGGATTGTAGTCAGATGAAAAGCACCGCTTCCACCAAGACCGCCGTGTCGGGCAAAACCCTGGTCATCGCCGAGAAGCCCTCGGTGGCCCAGGACATCGTGCGCGCCCTCACGCCCGTGGCCGGCAAGTTCGAGAAGCACGACGAATACTTCGAAAGCGACAGCTACGTCGTCACCAGCGCCGTAGGCCACCTGGTCGAGATCCAGGCGCCCGAGCAGTACGACGTGAAGCGCGGCAAGTGGAGCTTCACCCACCTGCCCGTCATCCCGCCGCACTTCGACCTCAAGCCCGTGGACAAAACCAAGACCCGCCTCAACGCTGTGGTCAAACAGGCCAAACGCAAGGACGTGGGTCAGCTCATCAACGCCTGTGATGCGGGCCGCGAGGGCGAGTTGATCTTCCGCCTGATCGAGCAGTACGCCGGCGGCAACAAACCCCTGGGCAAGCCGGTCTCGCGACTGTGGCTGCAGAGCATGACGCCCCAGGCCATCCGCGACGGCTTTGAGAACCTGCGCACAGACAAGCAGATGCTGCCCCTGGCCGACGCCGCGCGCAGCCGCTCCGAGGCCGACTGGCTGGTCGGCATCAACGGCACGCGCGCCATGACGGCCTTCAACTCCCGCGATGGCGGTTTCTTCCTCACGACGGTGGGCCGCGTGCAGACGCCCACGCTGGCCGTGGTGGTGGAACGCGAGGAACAGATCCGCAAGTTCATCAGCCGCGACTACTGGGAGGTACACGCGAGCTTCGGCGCCAAGGCCGGCGAATACGCGGGCAAGTGGTTCGACCCCAAGTGGAAGAAGACGGAAGACGACGCCGAGAAAAAGGCTGACCGCGTCTGGAGCGAGAAGGAAGCGCGAACAATAGCCGACGCCGTGCGCGGCCAGACCGCCACCGTCAGCGAGGAAAGCAAGCCCAGCACCCAGGCCTCGCCCATGCTGTTCGACCTGACCAGCCTGCAGCGCGAAGCCAACGGCAAGTTCGGCTTCTCGGCCAAAACCACGCTGTCCATTGCGCAAAGCCTGTACGAACGCCACAAGGCCCTGACCTACCCGCGCACCGACTCGCGCCATCTGCCCGAGGACTACCTGGCCGTGGCCAAAGACACTTTCGGCATGCTGGCCGACTCCGGCCTCAAGCACTTGGCCCCGCACGCTGCGACGGGCATCAAGAATGGCTACGTCAAGCCCAACAAGCGCATCTTTGACAACGCCAAGGTCAGCGACCACTTTGCCATCATCCCCACGCTGCAGGCGCCCAGTGGCCTGTCCGAGGCCGAGCAGAAACTCTACGACCTGGTCGCGCGCCGCTTCATGGCCGTGTTCTTCCCGAGTGCCGAGTACCAGGTGACCACACGCATCACCACGGCCGCTGGCCACAACTTCAAGAGCGAAGGCAAGGTGCTGGTCAAGCCGGGCTGGCTGGCCATCTACGGCAAGGAAGCCGAGGACGAGATGGCCCCGGGCGAAGGCAGCAGCAAGGTGCTGGTGCCGGTGGCCGCTGGCGAGAAGGTGGACACCAACGCCGTCGATCCCAAAGGGCTCAAGACCCGCCCGCCGGCCCGCTACAGCGAAGCCACGCTGCTCTCCGCCATGGAAGGCGCGGGCAAACTGATTGAAGATGACGAACTGCGCGAGGCCATGCACGAGAAGGGCCTGGGCACGCCGGCCACGCGTGCGGCCATCATTGAAGGCCTGCTGAATGAAAAGTACATGCTGCGCGAAGGGCGTGAGCTGATCCCCACAGCCAAGGCCTTCCAGCTCATGACCCTGCTGCGCGGCCTGGGCGTGGAAGAGCTTTCCAAACCCGAACTCACGGGCGGCTGGGAGTTCAAGCTTTCGGAGATGGAACACGGCCGCCTCTCGCGCGAAGAGTTCATGCGCGAGATCGCGGCCATGACCGAGCACATCGTCAAGAAGGCCAAGGAATACGACGGCGACACCATCCCCGGCGACTACGCCACGCTGACCACACCCTGCCCGAACTGCGGCGGCGTGGTGAAAGAAAACTACCGCCGCTACACCTGTACCGGCAAGAAGGGCGCCGAGGCCTGCGGCTTCTCCTTCACCAAGATCCCGGCCGGGCGCGCCTTCGAGCTGGCCGAGGTGGAAGCTTTCCTGCGCGACAAGAAGATCGGCCCGCTCGAAGGTTTCCGCTCCAAGGCCGGTTGGCCCTTCACAGCCGAGATTGCGCTCAAGTACAGCGAGGAAGACAAGAACTGGAAACTCGAATTCGACTTCGGCAACGAAGACGAGTCCGAGACCGGTGAACTGGTCGACTTCTCTGACCGGCAGGCTTTGGGCAAGTGCCCCAAGTGCGGCGGCTCGGTCTACGAACACGGCAAGAACTACATCTGCGAGCGCGCAGTGCCCACCGCGGCCCAGGCCACGCCCAACTGCGACTTCAAGAGCGGCCAGATCATCCTGCAGCAGCCCATCGAACGCGAACAGATGCAGAAGCTGCTGGCCACCGGCAAGACCGATCTGCTGGACAAGTTCGTCTCCATGCGCACGCGCCGCCCCTTCAAGGCCTACTTGGCCTGGAACGCCGAAGAGAACAAGGTGAGCTTCGAGTTCGAGCCCTCCAAGTTCCCGCGCAAGGGCGGCGCCAGGCCGGCCCCGGCGGCCAAGGCCGCAGGCAAGACAGCCGCGAAGAAGGCCCCGGCCAAAAAGGCCGCCGCCAAAACCGCAGCCGCCAAGAAGCCGCGCAAGGCCGCAGCCGGCTTGACCCCCAGCGCCGAACTGGCGGCCGTGATCGGCAGCGAGCCCGTGGCCCGCACCCAGGTGGTCAAGAAGCTCTGGGACTACATCAAGGCCCAGGGCCTGCAGGACCCCAAGGACAAGCGCAGCATCAAGGCCGACGCCAAGCTCAAGCCCGTCTTCGGCAAGGCCCAGGTCACGATGTTCGAGATCGCCGGGCTGATCGGCAAGCATCTCAGCTGATCAGGCCACCAGCGCCAGCTGGGGCGTGCCTGCGCTGCGTGGGCGTCGGCCCAGCCGCTCGCAGGCCAGGGCCGAAGCCAGCGGCGCCAGCGCCCCGCGCTGGGCGGCCTCCAGCAAGGTGAGGTCGATCACATCACGCTGGGCGTGGCTGCCGCCAAAGCGGTGCGCCCCGCTGCGGATGCGGCGCAGCAGGTCGACGCAGCGCCCGTACTCACCCTGCCCATAGGCCTGCAGGGCCCGCGCCACCGGATAGCCGACCTCACGCGTGAACACGGCGTTGTCATCGTCGCGGCGCATGGCGACCCGCTGTGCTTCCAGCACGGTCTGCTGGGCCTGCAGGTCGCCAGCGCCCACATAGGCCATCATCAGGTGCATGTCGTTGAAGGCGTAGAGGCCCGGGGTGCCAGCCTGCTGCCAGCGCGCGGCCAGCTGGCGCCAGCGCTCTCCCACGTTCACATCACGCAGCTGCAGGCGCCACAGCATGGCCGAGGCGTCGATCAGGTCCAGCATGGCCACCGAACCCGGGCCGCCAATCGCTTCGTCGTACAGACGCAGCACTTCGGCTTCGTTGCCCAGTTCCAGATGGAACAACGCCAGGTGCCACCAGTTGTGCACAGCCAGCAGACTGCCCGGCGCCCATTGCTGCGTGTGCGCACCCAACCATGCAATGCCGGCCTCCGGATCGTTGCGCATCTCGTGCACGTGGGCCACGGCGTGCCAGGCCCAACCGTCACGTGGCTCCAGTTCGACCGCACGACGGCCGCTTCTTTCCGCGGCCACGTAGTCGCCGCACTCTTCCAGGCCGAAGGCGTGCATGCCCAGCACGGCGTGGTAGCCGCTCAGGCCGCGCTGCCAGACCGGCAGGGCCCGCGCGATACGATCGCGCAGCATGCGTGCGTCGCCCGTGAAATAGTCGATCTGGTGCCCGGCCTGAAGGGCCAGCAGATCGCGCGGATCGTGCAGGCTCAGGTCCTCCAGCACGCGGCCGGCCTCGTGCCAGTGGCCCTGGACCAGCAGCTGGGCGGCCCGCAGATGGCGCCGCTCCCGCTCGTTGGCGGGCAAACGGGCAGCGGTTTCGCAGGCCGCCTGCGCCACCAGCAAGCCCGAGGGCTCGGTGCCCAGCAGGTGCAACCAGGCCTTGAACACATGGGCCATGGTCATGGCCGGGCTGGCCTGCAAGGCCTGCTCCACCTGCGCCAGCGGGTCGCCCCGGTAGCAGCTGAATTCTTCCTGGGCTAGGCTGTAGGCCTGCAGGCTGTCGGTCGTGGCGCCACTCAGGGGGAGGCCTTGTCGGTCTTGCATGTATCGCTCCTTGCTTGATTGAAAAGAGGATTCAGTGTCCGGCGGGACGCGGGCCTACACTAAGGGCATTCCTGCAAGGAAGCGGTCATTTCTGCCATGTCCGACCCGTCTGCCCCCATCACCGTTGCGCTGCTGGCCGTACCCGAGACCTCGGCGGCCACCATCTACGGCTTCTACGACGCCTTGGCTAGCGTGCGGCGCGACTGGAGCCTGCTGCATGGTGGCGTGCTGCTGGCATCCCCCTTCCGCCCCCTGGTGGTGAGCGCCGACGGTGCCCCCTTCACCACGGCCAATGGCGTGCGCATGACACCCGACGCGGGCTTCGCGCAATGCCCCGCCCCGGACGTGGTGGTGGTAGCCGATGTGCAGGTGGCGCCGGGCAGTGAACTGGGCGACCGCTACGACGCAGCCATCGCCTGGCTGCGTACCTGCCACGCCCAAGGGGCGCTGCTGGCCTCGGCCTGCTCAGGAGCCGTGCTGATGGCCCACACCGGCCTGCTGGACGGCCACGAGGCCACTACGCACTGGGGTTACGGCGAGCACCTGCAGCGCGCCCACCCGCACACACGCTGGCGCGCCGATCGCGGCCTGGTCGCCACCGGCGAGGGGCAGCGCATCCTCATGGCCGGCAGCGGCGTCTCCTGGCATCTGCTGGTGCTGGCGCTGATCGCCCGCTACGCCGGACCGGAAGAGGCCATGCGCGTGGCGCGCATCAACCTCATGGACCTGCAGAGCGCCAGCCCGCAGGCTTATGCCTCCCTCACCCATGGCAGCCATGCGGCCGACCCGGTGATTGCGCGCTGCCAGCAATGGGCCGCCCTGCACTACATGCACGAGTCTCCGGTGGCCCAGATGGTGACCCTGGCCCAGCTGCCCGAGCGCACCTTCAAGCGCCGTTTTGCCCAAGCCACCGGCATGGCCCCGCTGGAATACGTGCACCACGTGCGGCTCGAAGAAGCCAAGCAGATGCTGGAGTCCGGCGATGCGCCGGTGGAATCGGTCGCCCTGGACGTGGGTTACAGCGACAGCAGCTTTTTCAGCCGCCTGTTCCGCCGCAAGGTCGGCCTGAGCCCGGCGCAGTACCGGTTGCGCTTCGGCCGGCTCGCGCAGGAGCTGCGCGCCTTGTCACAGTAGCAGCGACTTCAGCGCGCTGCAGCCACCCTGGCGATACGCCATCACCGCACGAAGCGGCCGTCCCTGCCGATGATGGTGAGGTCCGTGTAGCGCGAGCCCGAATGGTCACGGGGGGTGTAGCTGATCTCGAACCCGCCGAGATTGACGTCCTTCATGGACTCCAGAGCGGTGATGAGGGCGTCACGCGTGAGATTACGGCCCGCGCGGCGAACGCCTTCGACGAAGACCTTGCCGATCAGAAAACCTTCCATACTGGAGAAATCCAGCTCAGTCTGACCCGCCTCCTTCATGCGTTGCTGATACTCACGCACGACAGGAGAGGAGGGGATGTAGGGGAATGGCACCACTTGCGAGATCACCACCCCCATGCCGGCGGCGCCAAGCTCGTCGGCGAGCGCCTTGGAGCCGACAAAGCTGACGTTGAAGAATTGCCCCCGTAGCCTTTGCCGCGCGCCTGCTTGATGAACTCTGCGCAGGCCTTGTAGGCGCCAATCTGGACCACCGCTTCGGGCTGGGCCGGCAGGATGGTGTTCAGGGCGGCGGCCACGTCCACGGTATTGCGCTCCACGGTCGCGGTGGCCGCAGGCTTGAGCTGGCGCTTGCCCAGCGCGCGCGTCACACCTTCAAGCCCGGCCTTGCCATAGGCATCGTTCTGATAGAAAATCGCAATGCGCTTGACCCCGAGCGTGGTCAGGTGTTGCACGATGCGCTCGGTCTCGTCGAAATAGCTGGCGCGCACGTGAAAGACATGGCGGTTGAACGGGTCGCGCAGTCCCTGGGCCCCGGTGAACATGCCCACCAGCGGTACTTTGGCGGCGGTCAGCACCGGCACGGCCGCCAGACCTGTCGGCGTTCCGACGGCCCCCACCAGCGCAAAGACCTGATCCTGTTCGATCAGGCCCTTGACCGCCGCCACGGCCCGTTCGGGCTCGTAGCCATCGTCGCGGGTCAGCAGGCGCAAGGTGCGACCGTTGATGCCGCCCTGATCGTTGACGGCCTTGAAGTAAGCCTGGATACCGACGTTCAGGCGCTGCCCCAGCTGGGCGGCCGGACCGCTGAGCGCCGCGAACTGGCCCACCAGGATTTCCTTGTCGCCGACCCCGGTCTCGGCCCGCCCGGTGATACCCGCCAGCGCCAGCCCCACCACTGCCAGAACCTGAACAAACCGCATCGGCCCCTCCCGGCTGCATGACCTGCCCGCGCAGGCCTATGTAGCGCCGATCATAGGTAGCCGGCAACAGACGTCAAGCCCCGCGGTCCCGCAGGCTGGCGCAGACAAAAAAATGGCCCGGCCTTGATCAGGCCGGGCCACCGTGTTGCGCGAAGAACGGCTTACTTGGCGACGACGCGCACCATCTCCAGGCACTTGTTGGAGTAGCCCCACTCGTTGTCATACCAGGACACGACCTTGATGAAGGTCTTGTCCAGGGCGATGCCGGCGTCAGCATCGAACACGGAGGTGCAGGTCTCGCCGCGGAAGTCGGTGGCGACCACCTTGTCCTCGGTGTAGCCCAGGATGCCCTTGAGCGCGCCCTGGCTCTGGGCCTTCATCTCGGCGCAGATTTCCTTGTAGTCGGCTTCCTTGTTCAGCTCGACGGTCAGGTCGACCACGGACACATCAGACGTCGGCACGCGGAAGGACATGCCCGTGAGCCTCTTGTTGAGCTCGGGTATCACCACGCCCACGGCCTTGGCGGCACCGGTGGAGGAGGGGATGATGTTTTCCAGGATGCCGCGGCCGCCGCGCCAGTCCTTGTTGCTCGGGCCGTCCACGGTCTTCTGCGTGGCGGTGGCGGCGTGCACGGTGGTCATCAGGCCGCGCTTGATGCCCCACTTGTCATTCAGCACCTTGGCCACGGGCGCCAGGCAGTTGGTGGTGCAGGAGGCGTTGGAGATGATGGCCTGGCCGGCGTAGGTCTTGTCGTTCACGCCGAAGACGAACATGGGGGTGTCGTCCTTGGAGGGCGCGGAGATGATGACCTTCTTGGCGCCGGCGGCCAGGTGCTTGCCTGCGCCGTCCTTGTCCAGGAAGAGGCCGGTGGATTCGATCACGATGTCAGCACCGATCTCGTTCCATTTGAGGTTGGCCGGATCACGCTCCTGCGTCAGGCGGATCTTCTTGCCGTTGACGATCAGTGCGCCGCCCTCCACCGAGACCTCGCCCTTGAAGCGGCCGTGCACGCTGTCGTACTTGAGCATGTAGGCCAGGTAGTCAGGCTCGAGCAGATCGTTGATGCCCACGATCTCGATGTCCTTGAAGTTGGCCACGGCGGAACGCAGCACGTTGCGGCCGATGCGGCCGAAGCCGTTGATGCCTACCTTGATCGTCATGATGAAGCTCTCTCTGGAAGTTGAATTGAAACCTTATTTCGCCAGCACCGCGCGCACGGTGTCGGCCACGTTCTCCGGCGTGAAGCCGAAATGCTTGAACAGCACCGGCGCCGGGGCCGACTCGCCATAGGTGTCCAGGCCGACCACCGCGGCGCAGCCGTACTTCCACCAGCCATCGGTCACGCCCATTTCCACCGCGATGCGCGGCAGGCCGGCGGGCAGCACGGCCTGCTTGTAGTCGGGCTTCTGCTGGTCGAAGGTGGTGGTGCTGGGCATGGAGACCACGCGCACAGCGATCTTCTGCGCGGCCAGCAGCTCCTGGGCCTTGAGCGCGAGCTGCACCTCGGAGCCGGTGGCGATGATCACGGCCTGGGCCTTTTTCTTCAGGCCCAGATCGGCCGGCTCGGACAGCACATAGGCGCCGCGGCTGATGTCACCCAGGTCCTTCTTGGCGGCGTAGGGCACGTTCTGGCGGCTCAGCAGCAGGGCCGTGGGCTTGGCCTTGTTCTGCAGAGCCACGGCCCAGGCCACGGCGGTCTCGGCCGTGTCGGCCGGGCGCCAGACGTCCA
>CAMLNH010000036.1 GCA_946481355.1 uncultured Curvibacter sp. | reverse complement strand
CGCCACCATAGGTGTCGACGATGATCTTGCGGCCGGTCAGGCCGCAGTCACCCTGGGGGCCGCCGACGACAAAACGGCCGGTCGGGTTGACCAGGTACTTGGTGTCCTTGAGCCATTCCTTGGGCAGCACGGGCTTGATGATCTCTTCGATCACGGCTTCGTAGAAGCTGGCCTTGAGCTTGGTGGCGGTCTCGGACTGGTCCGGGCTGTGCTGGGTGGACAGCACCACGGTGTCGATGCTGTGCGGCTTGCCGTCCACATAGCGCATGGTGACCTGGCTCTTGGCGTCGGGGCGCAGGAAGGGCAGACGCCCGTCGCGGCGCAGCTGGGCCTGGCGCTCGACCAAGCGGTGCGCGTAGTGGATGGGCGCGGGCATGAGCGCAGGGGTCTCATCGCAGGCATACCCGAACATCAGACCCTGGTCGCCGGCACCGGTGTTGAGGTGGTCGTCGGAGGCCTGGTCCACGCCCTGGGCGATGTCGTTGGACTGCTTGTCATAGGTCACGAGCACGGCACAACCCTTGTAGTCGATGCCGTATTCGGTGTTGTCGTAGCCGATGCGCTTGATGGTGTCGCGTGCGACCTGGATGTAGTCCACGTGCGCATTGGTCGTGATCTCGCCGGCTAGCACCACCAGACCGGTGTTGCACAGGGTCTCGGCGGCCACACGGCTGCGCGGGTCCTGCTTGAAGATCGCGTCCAGGATGGCATCGGAGACCTGGTCGGAGACCTTGTCTGGGTGGCCTTCGGAAACGGACTCAGAGGTGAAGAGGTAATCGTTCGCCATTGCATAAACTCCATAAGTGTTGATCAGGCGCGTTGCCTGGCTGGGAGCTTAGGCGAACGCTTTAGCAGAGATGTCACGAATGACGGCACAATGCATCCCTTTTGGGGGCGGCCTGTGCCTGTCGCCCTGCAAGTAGTTCCATAACTCAGCGACCCGCGCATTTTAGCTGAATGATTACCCTGTTTCGCCTGCTGTCCTGGTTGCCCCTGTGGTTCATGCATGGCTTGGGCTGGGCCTTGGGTTGGCTGGTCTTTGCTTTGTCGCCGATCTATCGGCGGCGTTTCCAGGCGAACTGCAGCCAAGCGGGCTTGAGCTGGCGCCAGTGCCGCAGTGCCGTGGGCCAGGCCGGGCAGCTGGTGGCTGAGCTGCCGCGCCTGTGGTTCGGCCGCCCTGTGCCCACGGAGTGGGTGGGTGGTGAGCATGTGCTGCAGGCCCTGGCGGCCGGCCGCGGGATCGTGTTTCTGACCCCGCACATGGGCAGCTTCGAAGTCACGGCCCAGGACTATGCGGAACGCTTCGGCCACACCCAGCCCATCACCGTGCTCTACCGGCCCTCGCGCCAGCCCCTGCTGCGCGAACTGGTGGCCACGGCGCGCCAGCGTCCGCGTCTGCAGACGGCGCCGACCACCATGGCTGGCGTCAAGCAGATGATCAAGGCCCTGCGCGCCGGGCAATCCGTGGGGCTGCTACCCGACCAGGTACCGCCCCAGGGGCTGGGCGTCTGGGCACCTTTTTTCGGCCGCGAGGCCTACACCATGACGCTCTCGGCCCGGCTGGCGCAGCAGACCGGTGCAGTGGTGCTGCTGGTCTGGGGCGAGCGCCTGTCCTGGGGGCGGGGGTATCGCGTCCATTCTGAACCTCTCGGGGCCGAGCTGCCGGCCGATCCCGTGGCCGCGGCGACGGTGATCAACCGGGCCATGGAGCGCCTGATCGTGACGCAGCCCGGCCAGTACCTCTGGGGCTATGCGCGCTACAAGCAGCCGCGTCAGGAGTCCGCGCCATGACGCATCCGGGAGTGCTCTTCATGCGCCTGATCGCGCCCCTGCCTCTGAGCTGGGCGCGTGGTCTGGGCACGGTCGTGGGCTGGGTGCTGTATGCGCTGGCCGTACCGCGGCGGCGCGTGGTCATGGCCAACCTAGCCCTGTGTTTTCCGCAGCAGCCGCTGGCCGTGCGCAAGCGTTGGGCGCGCGAGTGTTTCGTCTATTTCGCCCAGGCCTGGTTCGACCGTTCCTGGCTCTGGAACGGCCCGGTTGAGGGTTTGCGTCGCCGCTTGCGCATCATCGGTGCCGTCGAGGAGCTGCAGGGTGATGCGCCGACCGTGATCTTTGCACCGCATTTCCTGGGCCTGGACGCCGCGGGGACGGCCATCAACCACCAGATCCGCCGGCCCATGGTCAGCATCTACACACCGCAGCGCAGCCAGGCCGTGGACCAGTGGCTGCACGATGGCCGGCGTCGCTTTGGCAACTTGCAGCTGTTCTATCGCGACCAAGGCGTCAAGGGGATCGTTTCTGCCTTGCGCGAAGGTGCTTTGCTGTACCTCCTGTCAGACATGAATTTCGGGCCCGAGGAGTCGATCTTCGTGCCCTTCTACGGTGTGCAGGCTGCCACCGTGCCCTCGCTGCCGCGCTTCGCGCGTCTGGGCCGGGCAAAGGTGGTGCCGGTGACGGCGCGCATCACGCCCACGGGCTACGACATCGAGGTGCATCCGGCCTGGACGGACTACCCGAGTTCTGACGTGGAGGCTGACACGGCTTACATGAACCGCTGGCTCGAAGGTGTGATCAACACCATGCCCTCGCAGTACTACTGGGTGCACAAGCGCTTCAAGACCCGCCCGCCGGGTGAACCGTCGGTCTACTGAGCCACAAACCGCTGCAGCGAAGAAATCACCCGCTGCGGCTGCTCGTGCACGATCCAGTGCGTGGCTTCAGGCACGCGCTCCAGCGTGAGCCGCGGGATGTAGTCCTCCAGACCCTCGATCAGCTCGGGCGGCAGGGCCGTGTCACCCAGGCCCCAAAGCACCAGGGTGGGCACGGTGATGGTGAGCATCTCGCGTGACAGTTCGATCTGACTGGCCGCCGCATCGTCCGGCCGGGGCGGGCGCAGCGGCGAGGCGCGGTAATAGTTGAGGCCGCCGGTGAGTCCGTGGTCCCAGACGGCGCGGTAGCGGGCCTTGACGTCCTCGGTCAGCCAGCCATGGGCGCCCGGGCCCGCGCTCATGTTCAGGAAGAAATCCCAGAGCCGACGGTAATCGTCCTCGGCGAGCAGCTGTTCGGCATCAGGCCGGATCAGGAAGTTCATATAGGCGCTGGCGGCCTGCTGTCTGGGGTTGCTCTTGAGCTCGCGCAGAAAGGTGCCCGGGTGCGGCGAATTGATGATGGCCAGCCGCCGCATCATCTGTGGCTGCTGGTTGGCCAGATTCCAGGCCACAGCACCGCCCCAGTCGTGGGCGACCAGACAGGCCAGGGGCTGGCCGGGCGACTCGAGGGCAATCAGGGCGGCGAGGTCCTGCACCAGATGCTTGGCGCGGTAGGCGGCTGGTTCGGGCGGGGCGCTGGACTGCTCGTAGCCGCGCAGATTGGGGGCCACGCAGCGGTAGCCGCCGTGTTCAGGCCGCGCGAAATGGGCCAGCAGTTCGTCCCAGACAAAGGCGGCTTCGGGGAAGCCGTGCAGGAAGAGCAGCACCGGCCGGCCGCGGGCGCCAGCCGCGCGGCAGCTCAGGGTGATGCCGTGGGGCAGGGTTTGTTGCCAAGTCTCGATCATGGGGTCTCCGCAGGTGTGTCCTGCGGAGATTCTGGATCGACCTGTTCGTGGGCCCAGTCCCACAGCAGACAGGCCACGTCCTCGATGCCGGTGCGTTTGGTGGCCGAGAACAGGCGCACCTCGCCGCCACCGGCGTTGAGCTTCATGATGGCCAGAGCCTTGGCCGCCTCGCTGCGCGTGAGCTTGTCAGCCTTGGTCAGGATGACCAGGAATTTCAGGCCTTCCTCGACCCGCGGGCGGATGACTTCGAGCAGCACCTCGTCGAGTTCGGTCAGGCCATGGCGCGGGTCGCACATCAGCACGATGGCCTTGAGGTTCCCGCGTGTGACCAGGTAGTTGGCCATGACCTGTTGCCAGCGGATCTTGTCCTGCTTGGGCACGGCGGCGTAGCCATAGCCCGGCAGGTCGGTCAGGACGGCATCGGTGACGCCCTGCTTGCCCAGGGCGAACAGATTGATGTGCTGGGTGCGCCCCGGCTTCTTGGAGGCGAAGGCCAGCTGGTTCTGCTGCGTCAGGGTGTTGATGCAGGTGGACTTGCCGGCGTTGGAGCGGCCGACGAAGGCGATCTCCGGCACGTCCAGCGCAGGCAGGAAGTGCAGCTCGGGCGCTGTGGTCAGGAAGCGCGCCGTGTGCAGCCAGCCCAGGGCCCGGACGGCCTCGGGTCGGGTGGTCTTGGCTTGCTGGCCCGGATAGGGCGGACGGGCGGTTTTGGAGGGGGGGGTCATGTGGGAATGGAGGAGTGCCCGGCCCTGCATTGTAGAATCGGACAGTTTTGCTCCAACCAGACCACCAGACCATGAAGTTGCTTGCTCCCCTGATGTTGGCTGCCCTGCTGGCAGCGCCCGCCATTGCTGCAGCCCAGGACGCCAAGGGCCCGGCCAAGCCGGATCTGGCCAAGGGTGAAGCCAAGTACACCGCCGTGTGCGCGGCCTGTCACGGCGCCGACGGCAACTCGGGCATCCCGGCCAATCCCAAGCTGGCCGGCCAGCATCCCCAATATCTGCTCAAGCAACTGCAGGAGTTCAAGTCCGGCAAGCGCAACAACGCCGTGATGACCGGCTTCGCCGCGATGCTGAGCGATGACGACATGAAGAACATCAGCGCCTGGCTGGCGGCTCAGAAGGCCAAGCCCGGTTTCGCCAAGGACAAGGATCTTGTGGCCCTGGGTGAACGCATCTACCGCGGCGGCATCCCGGACCGTCAGATCGCTGCCTGCGCCGGCTGCCACAGCCCCAACGGTGCCGGCATTCCGGCTCAGTACCCGCGCATGAGCGGCCAGCACGCCGACTACACCACCGAACAGCTGCGCGCCTTCCGCGACGGTGTGCGCGGCAACAGCGTGCAGATGAACCAGGTGGCCGCCAAGATGAACGATCGCGAGATCAAGGCGGTGTCCGACTACATCGCCGGTCTGCGCTGAAAGTCCGCGGAACTTCCGCGGCCGCTTCCAGCTCCATCCGAGGCAGGTCTTTGAACAAGGGCCTGCCTCTTTTCTTTTCTCACCATGACTGTTTCCTCCCGAGGCCTTGAACTGCCGGTATCCTCTCGCACGCTGCGCGCGACCGTGGAACTGCTGTCGTCCATGCGCTTCGCGATCTCGCTGCTCACGGTCATCTGCATCGCCTCGGTGATCGGCACCGTGCTCAAGCAGCACGAGCCGCTGAACAACTACATCAACCAGTTCGGGCCTTTCTGGGCCGAGGCCTTCGGCCAGCTCGACCTCTACGCGGTCTACAGCGCCTGGTGGTTTCTGCTGATCCTGGCCTTTCTGGTGACCAGCACCACGCTGTGCATCGTTCGCAACACACCCAAGATCCTCGTGGACCTCAAGGCCTACAAGGAAAACATGCGTGAGCAGGCGCTGCAGGCCTTCCATCACAAGGCTCAGGGCGTGGTGGATGAGGCGCCCGAGGCCGCTGCCCAGCACCTGGGTCGGCTTCTGGCCACCGGGGGCTGGAAAGTCAAGCTGCAGCGGCGCGAAACCTCCGCGGGTGCGGGCTGGATGCTGGCGGCCAAGGCCGGCGCGGCCAACAAGCTCGGTTATCTGGCGGCGCACAGCGCCATCGTGCTGGTCTGCCTCGGTGGCCTGCTCGACGGCGACCTCATCGTGCGCGCGCAGATGTGGTGGGGTGGTAAGACGCCGTACAGCGGTGGTGGTCTGATTGCCGATGTGAAGCCCCAGCACCGCCTGGACGAACGCAACCCTACCTTCCGCGGCAATCTGCTGGTAGCGGAGGGCACGCAGTCGAGCACCGCCATCCTCAATCAGTCCGACGGCATCCTGCTGCAGGAGCTGCCTTTTGCCATCGAGCTCAAGAAGTTCATCGTCGAGCATTACTCGACGGGCATGCCCAAGCTCTTTGCCAGCGAGATCGTGATCCACGACAAGGCCACGGGTGAGAAGAAGGAGGCGCGCGTCGAGGTCAACCACCCGGCCAGCTACAAGGGCATCGAGATCTACCAGTCCAGCTTCGACGACGGCGGCTCCACCGTGCGCCTGCGTGCCCAGCCCATGACGGCGGGTGGCAAACCCTTCGAAGTCGAGGGCGTGATTGGCAGCTCCACGCGCCTGAGCCGCGGTGAGGAGACCCTGACCCTGGAGTACACGGGCCTGCGCGTGATCAACGTCGAGAACTTTGCGGCCAACAGCCCCTCGGGTGTGGACGTGCGCAAAGTGGATCTGCGCAGCTCCCTGCAGGAGCGCCTGGGTGCGGCCAACAAGCACGACGCACCCAAGACCCAGCGCAATGTCGGCCCCAGCGTGACCTACAAGCTGCGTGACGAGGCCGGTCAGGCGCGCGAGTACCACAACTACATGCTGCCGGTGGACCTGGGCGACGGCGTGCCAGTTTTTCTGCTGGGCATGCGCGAGACCCCGGCCGATGCTTTCCGCTACCTGCGCATCCCGACCGATGCCCAGGGCACGGCTGACGACTTCTTCCGCCTGCGTGCCGCACTGGCCGATCCGGCGCTGCGGGCCCAGGCTGTGCGTCGCTATGCGCTGCGCATGATCGACCCTGCGCGCAGGGATCTGTTGCCCCAGCTCAGCGCCTCGGCACTGCGCGCGCTGGCACTGTTCTCTGGGGCTGAACCGGTGGCAGGCAGCAGCGCGCCCGGAGGGCTGCAGGCCATGGCCGACTTCATGGAGGGCAATGTGCCTGAGAGCGAGCGTGAACGCGCGGGCGAGATGCTGGTGCGCATCCTCAACGGCGCGCTCTTCGAGCTTTTGCAGGTGGCGCGTGAGCGCGCCGGCCTCCAGCCCCTGCCGGCTGATGAGGCGACCCAGGCCTATATGACCCAGGCGGTGCTGGCTTTGAGCGACGCACATTTCTATCCGGCCCCCATGGCCTTGCAGCTGGCCGATTTCCAGCAGGTGCAGGCCAGCGTCTTCCAGGTGGCGCGTGCGCCGGGCAAGACCATCGTCTATCTGGGGTGTGCCTTGCTCATCCTCGGCGTTTTTGCCATGCTGTATGTGCGTGAGCGCCGGCTCTGGATCTGGCTGACGCCGCAAGGTGCGGGTAGCCAGGCCAGCATGGCGCTTTCGTCCAATCGCAAGACCCTGGATGCCGACCGTGAATTCGAGCAGCTGCGCGACAAGCTCTTGCCGCGCAAGGAGTAAGCCATGAACACCGCCACGACCACCCTGACCCTGAACGAGGGCTACTTCGCCAAGCGCAACGCCTATGACTGGCTGTTCGCCTTGGTCATGGCAGGCGGCGGCCTCTATGCCTTTGCCAACTACCAGCACGCCATGGATGTCTATGAAAAGGCCATCCTGCTGCTGAGCATCCCCTCGATGATCATGTTGGGCTGGTTCTGGCGGCCCTTACGCACGCTGACGCTCGTGGTGGTGGCGCTGTCGTTGCTGGGCATCGCTTCCTATCAGAAGGATCTGGCGCGCGCCGAAAGCGTGTTCTGGCTCAAGTACTTCCTCTCCAGCCAGTCGGCCATCCTGTGGATGAGCGTGCTCTTCTTCATGAGCACGGCCTTCTACTGGATCGGCATGTTCAGCCGGACTCAGGGCGCCACCATGGAACTGCTGGGTTCGCGTCTGAGCTGGGTGGCCGTGACCATGGCCCTGATCGGCACGATGGTGCGTTGGTACGAAAGCTACCTGCTGGGGCCGGACATCGGGCACATTCCGGTCAGCAACCTGTATGAGGTCTTCGTGCTGTTCTGCTGGATGACGGCGCTGTTCTATCTGTATTTCGAGCAGCAGTACGGCACGCGGGGCATGGGCGCTTTCGTCATGCTGGTGGTCAGCGCGGCGGTGGGCTTTCTGCTCTGGTACACCGTGGTGCGCGGGGCGCACGAGATCCAGCCCCTGGTACCTGCGCTCAAGAGCTGGTGGATGAAGCTGCATGTGCCAGCCAACTTTGTGGGCTACGGGACATTTGCGCTGGCGGCCATGGTGGCTTTCGCCTACCTGATCAAGAGCCAAGCGCAGCAGGAAGTACAAGAAAAGGTGCGCTGGTACAAACTGGCGCCGTTGTGGATCTTCGGCATCGTGCTGTGTTTTGTGCCCGTGGCCTTTCGCCAGAGCTCCACGGCCGAGGGTGGCAGCTACTGGCTGGTCTATTTCATCATTGCCGCCTTCATCGTCGGGGGCATCCTGCTGGGGCGCCGTCGTATTGCCGAGCGTCTACCGGCCGTCGAAGTGCTGGACGACGTGATGTACAAGTCCATCGCCGTGGGTTTTGCCTTTTTCACCATCGCCACCGTCCTGGGTGCCCTGTGGGCCGCCGAAGCCTGGGGCGGCTACTGGAGCTGGGACCCCAAGGAGACCTGGGCCCTGATAGTCTGGCTCAACTACGCGGCCTGGCTGCACATGCGCCTCATGAAGGGCCTGCGCGGTACGGTCGCGTCCTGGTGGGCCCTGGCCGGCCTGGGTGTGACGACCTTCGCCTTCATCGGTGTCAACATGTTCCTCAGTGGCCTGCACAGCTACGGCGCGCTGTAAGCAGTAGCCGCAACCCTGCAGCGGGCGGGGAACTTTGTAAGAATGGTCGTCGTCCCACGACTCATACGTACCGGAGGACACTGCCATGCTGATCCAGACCCGCGACGACGGTTTCGTTCATCCCATCCCCAGCGAGATCACGCCAGCCGGGATCTACCAGCAGCGACGAGAGTTGCTGCGCCTGATGGCCGCTGGTGCAGCTGGCACCGTGCTGGCCGGCTGGGCGGCACGTGATGCGCGCGCCAGCCAGGTACCGCGCCCGGGCAAGCTCGTGGCCTTGCCGGGACGCACCTCCGCGGTGGCCGGTGCGAGCACCATGGAGAAGCTCACGGACTACAAAGACGCGAGCGGTTACAACAACTTCTACGAGTTCGGCATGGACAAGGGCGATCCGGCCCGCAATGCCCATACCTTGCAGACCTCGCCCTGGAGCGTGTCCGTCGAGGGCCTGGTCAAGAAGCCGGGCAACTACACGCTGGAAGATCTGCTCAAGCTCGCGCCCATGGAAGAGCGCATCTACCGCCTGCGCTGCGTCGAGGGCTGGTCCATGGTGATCCCCTGGGTGGGTTATTCGGTGGTCGAGCTGATCAAAAAGGTCGAACCACTGGGCAATGCCAGATACGTCGAGTTCGTCACCCTGGCGGATCGCAAGACCATGCCGTATGTCGGCTCGCGGGTGCTGCTCTGGCCCTACACCGAGGGTCTGCGCATGGACGAGGCCATGCACCCGCTGTCCTTGCTGGCTTTCGGCATGTATGGCGAGGTTCTACCCAAGCAGAACGGTGCGCCGCTGCGTCTGGTGGTGCCGTGGAAGTACGGTTTCAAGAGCGGCAAGAGCCTGGTCAAGATCCGCTTTGTCGAGAAGCAGCCGGCCACGGCCTGGAACATCGCGGCTCCGCAGGAGTACGGTTTCTATTCCAACGTGAATCCGAACGTCGCGCATCCGCGATGGAGCCAGGCGACCGAGCGCCGTATCGGCGAGGACGGCCTGTTCGCCAAGAAGCGCAAGACGCTGATGTTCAACGGCTACGAGGCCCAGGTCGGGCAGCTCTACGCCGGCATGGACCTGAAAAAGTACTACTGAGCGATGGGTGTGCTGCGCGAGTTTCTCAACCGCGCTGTGCTGAGTCGGACCGCGAAGCCCCTGCTGTTTCTGGGCTGTCTGGCGCCGGCCGGCTGGCTGGTCTATGGTGCGTTTGCGGATCAGCTCGGTGCCAATCCTGCCGAGTACCTGCTGCGCGCGACAGGCGACTGGACCTTGCGCATGCTGTGCGTGGTGCTGGCCATGACACCCTTGCGCGTGAGCTTTAGGCTGCCCGGACTGGTGCGTCTACGGCGCATGCTGGGGCTCTACGTCTATTTCTACGCGGTGCTGCACCTGCTGTGCTACGCCTGGTTTGACATGGGCTTCGATGTGCAGGAGATCGCACTCGACATTCCCAAGCGCCCCTTCATCCTGGCGGGCTTCACGGCCATCGTGCTGTTGACGCCGCTGGCCGCGACGTCCTGGAACCGTGCCATCCGCTGGCTAGGCGGGGCGCGCTGGCAGGCGCTGCATCGGCTGGTCTATGCCGTTGCCGTGCTGGCTGTGCTGCACTTCTTCTGGATGCGCGCGGGTAAGAACGACTTTGCCGAGGTCTACGTCTACGCCGCGGTGCTCGGATCCTTGCTGGCCTGGCGTTTCTGGCGCCGGTTCTCAGGCCAAGGCGGCAGGCCTGCTGTTGGTCATGCGCGGGTCGATGAGCGCGCGCGGTAGCTGGTAGTTGCGGTCGTCGAAGAGATCGACGCCACAGGCCAGGTTCTCGATCCAGTCGAAGAAGGCGGGAATGGCCGGGCCGGCCAGTGGCGCGCCATGTTGCGGCACGATCATGGAAATGTCCAGCTTGCGCGCCATGGCGACCCACAGGCGCAGTACCTTGTTCGACACCATGTAGCGGCGGTGAAAGCCTTCCATGAGGTGGACATGGGAGGCGAAGTCCGTAACGGGCTTGCTGGCCTGCTGACCCGACATCATGGAGACGCCCAAGTCGCCGCTGAACAGGATCTTGCTGACTGGGTCGTAGAAATGGAAGTTGCCCTCGGCATGCATGAAGTGCGCCGGCAGCAGATGTATTTCACTGCGACCCAGCGGCAGGATGCCGCCGGCATCGCTCACGCCGATCACGCGGCCTGCGGTCTTTCCGACCTTGGTGAAGTGCGGCACGAAACGCTCCCACACGCGTGAGATCACGAGCTGGGCCGGGGTGGAGGTCAGCCAGCGGTCCAGCGAGGCGATGATGTCCGGGTCGGCATGCGAGGCCAGGATGTAGCTCAGATGCTGCGGCGTGAAAAAGCGCGAACAGGTCAGCAGCAGCTCGTTGAAGGCCAAGTTGCCGCCCGGATCGAGGATGGCGCCGTGGTCGTGGTCGACGATGAGGAACTGGTTGGCCTGGACCGCATTGCCATCCTCCTCCACCAGATCGGTGAACATCAGACAGACATGGTGGGGATCCCGGTAGAGCTCGATGGACACGCAGCGCCTTTCATGAATGACAAGGCATGACTGTAGGAAAAGACGCGTCGGCGCGGCTTGACGTGCATCAAGCTGGCGAGGGATCTTTGCGGCTCAAAGCAGCTTTTCGTGCCGGAAGGTGTCAGCCGCGCTTTCGCGCTGGCGGATCAGGTGGATCTGGCCGCCATCGATCAGTATCTCGGCTGCGCGGCCGCGGGTGTTGTAGTTGCTGGCCATGCTCATGCAGTAAGCGCCGGCAGACAGCACGGCCAGCAGATCGCCCGGCCGCACGTTGAGCGCGCGATCACGGCCCAGCCAGTCGCCGCTTTCGCAGATGGGCCCGACCAGATCCCAGGTGCCGGGGGCGCCTGCACGCTGCGCCAGCGGCACGATCTGGTGGTAGGCCTCGTACATGGCGGGGCGGGGCAGGTCGTTCATGGCGGCATCGACGATGCAGAAGTTCTTCTGCTCGCCAGGCTTGAGGTAGAGCACCTCGGTGATACAAACGCCAGCATTGCCGACGAGCGAGCGGCCGGGTTCGATCATGAGCTGGCGATCACCGTAGCCGCGGGCGTCGAGTTTTGCGAGCAGGCGGGCCCAAAGCGCATCGGCCGCCGGTGGCGTGTCGCCGTTGTAGTCGATGCCCAGGCCGCCGCCGAAGTCGATGTGATGCAGGTGGATGCCGCTGGCTTCGATGGCATCAACGAGGTCGAGTACGCGGTCCATGGCGTCGAGGTAGGGGCTTTCCTGCGTGATCTGAGAGCCGATGTGGCAGTCGATGCCCACGACCTGCAGCCCCGGCAGGGAGGCCGCGCGCTGGTAGGTGGCCAGGGTGCGCTCGTGCGCGATGCCGAACTTGTTGCCCTTGAGGCCGGTGGAGATGTAGGGATGGGTCTTGGCGTCGACATTCGGGTTGACGCGGATGCTCACGGGCGCACGCTTGCCCATGGCACGTGCGACTTCGTCGAGCACGTCGAGCTCGGCCTCGCTTTCGACGTTGAAGCAGCCGATACCGGTTTCCAGCGCCTGACGCATCTCGGCGCGGGTTTTGCCCACGCCCGAGAAGATGATCTTGCCCGGCTCGCCGCCGGCGGTCAGCACGCGCTCGAGTTCACCCCCCGAGACGATGTCGAAGCCGCAACCCGCGCGCGCAAACAGCTGCAGGATGGCCAGCGAGGAATTGGCCTTCATGGCATAGCAGATCTGCGCCTTGCGTCCGGCAAAACCGCGCTGGTAGGCGGCCAGGGCGCCCAGCATGGCGGCCTTGGAGTAGACGAAGAGCGGGGTGCCGTGAGCACGGGCCAGCTCGGCCAGGGGCACGTTCTCGATGTACAGCGCGTCGCCGCGGTAGGCGATGTGGGGGCGACCCGGCAGGTTCTGGGTGGTCATGGCTTGACGGCTTCGGTAGTGGGGGCGGGGATGGCAGCGGGTGTGCCGGCGCCAGGATCGGCGCTTTCCTTCTTCTTGGGCATGACCGGCCAGAGCGATTCAGGCAAGGTGGCCCGGTTGGCGGCGGCCGGCTCTGTGGGCAGGTACAGCGTGCCGGTCTGGCCGCAACCAGCCAGGGCCAGCAGCATCAGGGCGGCAATGCCTGCGCAAACGCCATGGTTGAGGGCACTGACTAGAATCCGGCTGGTTCGCAACATCACGGAATTGTA